>CAYWAR010000045.1:0-11918 GCA_964455765.1 uncultured Elusimicrobia bacterium | reverse complement strand
GCTCCCCGTCCTTGGGGGGCCGGACGTAGCCGGAGACCGTGTCCCCCTTGCGCAGGCCGAATTTCTTGATCTGCGAAGGGGAGACATAGATGTCGTCGGGACCCGGGAGGTAGTTGTAGTCGGGCGAGCGGAGGAAGCCGAACCCGTCGGGCAGTATCTCGAGCACCCCTTCGTCGTAGATCGTGCCGTTGCGCTTGGCCTGGCCTTCGAGTATCTTCACGATGAGCTCCTGCTTGCGCAGGCCCGAGACGCCCTCCAGGGCCATCTCATCGGCGATCTTCATCAGATCGGCTATCGTCTTCTTCGCCAGCGCCGAGACATTGAGCTGCTTGGCGTCGGCGGCGGGGGTCTTGGCGGGGACGGGGGTGGTTTCCATGGTCGCGGTCTCCTCGGGTGCGTCTTGCCTCATGCCCCGGAACCTCCGGGGGAGGTCGACAGCAGGCGGAAAGCCTGCTGATACTCTTTCACTCTACGGCGGAGGGCGCCGAGCCCTCCTTGATTGCGTACGACGACGTCGGCCAGACGCTCCTTGCGGCCTTGGGGCCACTGGGACCTCAGGCGCAGGAGCGCGGCCGCGGCCGGGACGCGGTCTCGGCTCATCACGCGCCGCAGGCGCAGGCGCTCCGGCGCGCTCACCAGCACGGTCGCGTCGAAATCGCCCTCCAAGCCGGCCTCGAAAAGAAGGGGGACATCCACGACCGCGACCGGGCGGCGGCAGGCGCGCAGCCTGCGCCGCATCTCCCGGAGTATGGGCGGGTGAGCCGCCCGGTCGAGGCGGCGGCGCAGGGCCGGGTTGGAGAAGACCATGGACGCCAGCCTCGCACGGTCCAGCGAGCCGTCGGCGCGCAGGACGCTCCGGCCGAAGGCGCGAAGGATGGCGCGGTGGACGGGCCCGCCCCGCCAGGAGAGCCTCCGCGAGACCTCGTCGAGCGAGAGCGTCCAGGCGCCGGCCCGGGAAAAGGCGCGCAGGGCCTCGCTCTTGCCCGACCCGATGCACCCGGTGAGTCCGACTCGAAGGGGCCTAGGCATGGCCGCCTTCGCCCGGACGGCCCGGGCCGTGCTTGCGCAGGACCTCGCGTTCCTGCTCGGTCAAGGAAGCCTCGCCCTGGTCGAGTATCTTGTCGAGGATGCGGTCCACCTCGGCCATCTCTTCCTCATAGGAGACGGGCCGCGTCTTGCGCGAGGACCGCGCCCCCGCGCGGGGGCGCTCGGAGACGACCACGCCGCCCTGCGTCATGTCGCGCCAGAGGGCCTTCACGCGCATCGAGAGTATCCACCACCAGCGGATGTAGAGATAGCCGATGACCATGCCCCCTAGATGGGCGTAGCGCGCCACGCCGCTGGAGCCGTCGGAGGCGGCGAAGAACTCGAGGAGTCCGAAGAGCATGGCCATGTGCTTGGCCTTGATGGGGAAGAAGAAATAGAGATACACCACGGCGTCGGGATAGAGCATCGCGAAGGCGACCAAAAGCCCGTAGACCGCGCCGGAAGCGCCGATGACGGGGTAGTGCGAGTGCGGGGTGAGGGCCACGTTGATGAGCCCGGCGCCCACGCCGCAGATCAGGAAGAACTTCAAGAACTCCCTGGGCCCCCACTGGGCCTCCACGGGCATGCCGAACATCCAGAGCGCGAAGAGGTTGAAGATGAGGTGGAGGAAGCTGCCGTGCAGGAAGAGGTAGGTGAAGAGCTGCCATATCCAGCGGTCCTCCACCACCCGCGCGGGGACCAGGCCGAAGAGTCCCGAGAACTGCCCGGCGACGAGCTGGCTCATGAGAAACGCCACGGCGTTGGCGATGACCAAGGCCTTGATGACCGGGGACATAGTGTTGAAATCGATGGGCGCGTGCGAGAAGTTCCGCGGGGCCATATCAGCGTCCTCCCCGCGGGAGGATGCTCGTCCCAGGGGCCAACCGCCGTTTCATGGGAGGATTCCTCTTCATGTCAGCGTCCTCCCCGCGGGAGGATGCAGGGCTCCATGTCCTGCCAGTTCTTCCCGGTCTTGAGGTCCACGACGATGGGCACATCGAGCCGGACCGCCTCCTCCATCTGGGTCCTCACCCAGGGCGCGAAAGTCCCCACCTCGCTCTCGGGAAGCTCGAAGAGGAGCTCATCATGCACCTGAAGGACCAGGCGGGCGGGTCCCTTCATGCCGCGGAAGACGCGGACCATGGCGGCCTTGATGAGATCGGCCGCCGAGCCCTGGATGGGGGTATTCCCCGCCGCGCGCTCGGCCAAGCCCGAGAGCTTCCTGTTCTTGGCCGCCAGGCCGGGCAGGCGCCGCATCCTCCCATAGAGCGTGCGCACGGCCCCTTCCCTGCGGGCGGATTCCAGGTTCCCCTTGATCCAGGACTCCACCCCGCGGTAGCGGGCGAAATAGCGGGCGATGGTGTCGCGGGCCTCGGCGAAGGGGATGCCGAGCTGGAGGCCGAGCCCATGGGCGGTCTGGCCGTAGACGATTCCGAAATTGACGGCCTTCGCCCGGCGGCGCATCTCCTTGTCGACCGCCGAGGCCGGGACGCCGAACACCTCGGAGGCCGTCCTCAGGTGCACGTCCTCCCCGCTCTCGAAGGCGCGCCGCAGTTCCGGGTCGCCGGAGATGTGGGCCAGGACGCGGAGCTCGATCTGGGAGTAGTCCGCCGAGAGCAGGACGCGGCCCTCGGCCGCGGTGAAAGCCCGGCGGATCTTCCGGCCCAGGGGAGTGCGCACGGGGATGTTCTGCAGATTGGGGTCGAGGCTCGAGAGCCTCCCGGTCTCCGTGCCCATCTGGTTGAAATGGGTGTGCACGCGGCGCGTGAGAGGGTCGATCCGGGCCAGGAGCCCCTCCACGTAAGTCGATTGCAGCTTGCTGAGCTCCCGGAAATCCATGATCTTGGCGGGCAAGGGATGGCGCAGGGAGAGCACCCGCAGGGTCTCCTCGTCGGTGGAGGCCCCGCCCTTCTCCGTCTTGTGCACGACCGGCAGGCCGAGCTTCTCGAAGAACAGGACGCCGAGCTGTTTGGGGGAGCTGGGGTTGACCTCCATGCCCGCGAGCTCGTCGATCTCCTTGCGGAGCTGGGCGATCTTTTCGGCGAATTCCGCGCGCAGGGCCTCCAGATACCCGGAGTCCACGGCCACTCCTTGAGCTTCCATGGAGGCCAGGATGTCCAACAGCGGCAGTTCCAGCTCGGAATAGACCCGCGCGAGCCCCTCGGAGCCCAGCTTCTCCTCGAGGGCCTTGGCCAAGGGGTGCAGGCGGAGAGTCCTCTCGGCCTCGGCCATGGGCGAGGGCGGGGAATCGGGCGCCGCTCCTGGGGGGAACTCCAGGCCCAAATAGGTCCGCGCCGCCGCGGCGAGGGAGGGCTTGGAGAGAGCGGGGTCCAGGCACCAGGCGGCGAGCGCCGTGTCGAAGCGCGGGCCCGCGAGCTCCAACCCGGCCGAGCGCAGCAGGCCGATGGCGGCCTTCAGGTCATGCCCGATCTTCAGGGTCTTCGAGGAAAGTAATGTCTCGGAGAGGGCTTTGCGGTGCTTGCGCAGGGCATCGTCCTTGAATACGCAGACTTCCCCGCCGGCGAGGGCCAGAGTGGCCACCGGACCGGCGGCCTTGAGAAGGTCCTCCCCTTCGCTGCGCAGCGACAGCGCCGCGGCCGGCGCGTTTTTAACGGCGGAAAGGAATTCTTTCTCTGAAACGAAACGAACGGCAGGGAATGAAGAAGAAGAAACTGAAACAACGGGCGCCTGCGAGGCGCCTGCCTGGGCGCCTGCTCGGACGCCTGCCTCGGCGGCCGGCAGAAGACTATTGAACCCCAGTCCGGTGAACAGGCGCACAAGGCGCTCCGTCGCCGCCGTGGAAGGGGCGGCCTCGGAGAGGACCGCCGGGGCGCAGCCGTCGAGGTCGATGTCCACCGGGGACTTCGAATCGAGGGTCACCAGCTCGCGCCCGAAACGGACCTGCTCCGTGCCGCGGCGCAGGGACTCGGCCGTCTTGGCGGGGATGTCGCCGTGGCCCTCCCGGGCGGCGGCGAGCAGGGCCTCCAGGGACCCGAAGCGGGAAAGGAGCTTCGCCGCGCCCACGGGCCCGATGCCCGGCACTCCCGGGACGTTGTCGGAGCTGTCCCCGGTCAAGGCGAGATAATCCCCCACCTGGACCGGCCGGACGCCGAACTTGGCGACCACGGCCGCCTCATCGAGCATCGTCCCTTTCGCCTCGTTGAGCACGCGCACATGGCCGTCGATCAGTTGGAGGGCGTCCTTGTCCCCGCTGACGATCACGACCTCGGCTCCGCGCTCCCTCCCCCGGCGGGTGAGCGTGGCGATGAGGTCGTCGGCCTCCCAGCCCGGGAGCTGGGCGCAGGCAAACCCCATGGCCGAGGCCATCTCGTTGGAAAGCGCGAGCTGGGACTTCAGTTCCTCGTCGATGGGCTTGCGGGTGGCCTTATAGCGCTCGAAGAGCTTGTGGCGGAAAGTGGGTCCGGGCGCGTCGAAGCAGACGACGAGCAGCTCCGGCTTCTCCCGGCGCGTCAGGGAGAGCAGCATCCTCGCGAAGCCGTAGAGCGCTCCGACCGGCTTGCCGGATGGGGAAGTCAGCGGCGGCAGGGCATGATAGGCCCGATGGAGATAGGCGTGGGCGTCCACCAGGAACAGCCGCTCCCGCGCCGTGGACGCCTTCTCAGGAGGGAGATTCTTCGCCATGACGGGGGAGGTCAACTGCGTCCCTCTCGCAGCAGGGCCGAGATCTCACCCTCGATCTCGCGCTTGAGCTCCGCGTCGTAGCCTGTCCAGCGGTTGCGGACCCGGCCGGACCGGTCCAGGAGCACGGTGGTCGGCAAGCCTCGCACCCCCCAGGGGCCTTGCGTGGTCTGTTCCGGGTCCATGAGCACCGTATAGGTCATCCCTTTCTCGTCGATGAAGGCCTTGATGTGTTCCGTAAAAGCGTCCATGCTGACCCCGACCACTTCCAGGCCCTGCGCCCGATGGCGCCGATAGAGGGCCTCGAACTCCGGGATGGATTCATGGCAAGGGCCGCAATAAGTCGCCCAGAAGTCCACCAGCACGACCTTCCCTTGAAAATCGCTCAAGCGGACCGGACGGCCCGAAAGGTCCTTGAGTTCCAGGCGCGGGCCCTTCGCCGCGGCGTCGGACCCGCCCGCCTCCGCCGAGCCGCCCGGGGGCGCGGGGGGCGCGGAGTCCTTGGCGCAGCCCGCCGCCAGCACCGCGGCGAGCAGCGCCAGGGCCAGCTTAGGCCTTGGCGCCGACAAGCTGGTCCAGCGTCTTCTTGATGTCGGCCTTCGAATGCACGCCGACCATCTGCTGCTCGACCTTTCCTCCCTTGAAGAACAGGAGCGTCGGGATGGCCGAGATGTTGAATCGGGTCGCCGAATTGGGGTGCTCGTCGGTGTTGATCTTGCCCACGCGCACCTTGCCCGCGTACTCCTTGGCCAACTCCTCGATGAGGGGCGTCAGCATGCGGCAAGGGCCGCACCAGGGGGCCCAGAAATCCACCAGGACCGGGTCCGGGCTCTGCAGGACCTCCTTATCGAAGCTCTCGTCGGTCAACTGGATTTCTGACATGGGTTCCTCCGGGAAGAGATGGGTGATTTTTGAAGGATCGTCTGCGGGACTCTCGTCGGACCGTCACGGGGCTGCGACACGCTTATGATAGCAGGGCTCAACCTCTCCTGTCAAGAAGATAGCTCACTTCTTCCCAAAGCGTCTCCGGGCTGACGGGCTTGGAGAGGTAGGCGGCGGCCCCGGTCAGGAGGCCCTCGGCCCGGTCCGCGGCTTCCGTATAGCGGCCCGAGAGAAGCACCACCGGGATGTCCCGGGTCCGGGGAGAACGGCGGATCGCGCGGCAGAGCTCGAAGCCGTGGGTGTCCGGGAGTTGGACGTCCAGGACGATGAGGGAAGGCAGAGGGCCCTCCAACGCCGCCAGGGCGTCCTTGCCGTTGGCGGCCCCCTCCACGCGCGCGCCCTTGAGCGACATCGCGTCCATGAGCGTCTCACGGAACTGATGGTCGTCATCGACGAGGAGTATCGTGGTCTGGGTGGCTATGCTCATAATTTCGCCGTTCTCAAGAAAACGCCGCGGCATTTTCTTGAGAACAGCTCACACATGGGGTAACATAAAGTGTAAAGGAAAGGTCCCTTCTTGTCCAGGGCCTTAAGGCCTGTCAAACTCCTTGACGGAAATAGGTTTTCCTGGCATAATCCGGGTGTTCACGCCGATGAGCCCCCAAGACTTGTCCCGCCTGCTCGAAGAAGGCCCGAAAGCCGTGAAAGTCACGGCCGTCCACCCGGGCACAGGAAAGACCCAGCCGCTGAGCGCCCAACAGCTCAGGGAGATACTGGAAGCGGTCGCCTCACCCGACGCCCCCCGACGCATCGAGTCGCTGGGACTGCCCTCCTCTTGGCTGGAGGGGTTCGGAGTCCAAGGCGTCCTGTTCCTGGCCGAGGGCAAGGGCCGCCAGCGCTCGGGCAAGAGCCTGCGCGAGCTGCTGGACGTGGTGCGCGAGGAGGCGGGGCTGGCCGGGCCCCGGCCCCAGGACAAGCTCGTCCACATCGTGGAGGACGATGAGTCCATCCGCGGCATGTACGACTTCATCCTGCGCAAGACCGGGTTCCGGACGGATGTCTTTCCAGACGGGGACGAGTTCCTGCGCGAGCTCCGCAGCCGGGGAGAGGAGTGGGCCCCGGACTTGCTCATCCTGGACCTCATGCTCCCGGGCCGCTCGGGCTTTGATATCCTTCGGGAACTTCAGGCCGAGGCGCCGAGTATAAAAGTCCTCATCATCACGGGGCGCTTCATGGACGCGGGCACCGTGAACATCCTGCGCTGCGAACCCAACACCGCGGAATTCCTACCGAAGCCCGTTTCGGCTCAGTCCCTGGTCCTGGCCGTGCAAAGGGCCCTGGGCATGCCGCAGGCCGCCCCCACCTCTATCTGACCAGAAGTCGGAGCACCCACTTGGCAAGGAACGGCGGCGCCACGGGGCTCATGGTCTTGGCCAGCTCCTGATAGGCGGCGTAGGCCGCGCTGAAGCCCTCCCCGACGTCGTCCTTGCCCTGGTTGAGCGGGTTGACCAAGGTCTTCATCACCGCGTTGACGATGGCGTCGAGCTTCTCTCCCACCGTCGTCACGCCGAAGAGCTGGGCCAGCAAGGCCAATGTGCCGGCCACCTTGGGGGTGGACATCGAAGTCCCCGAGATGGCGTTGAGAGGTCCCAATTCCGGGTCCACCCGGCCCGGCCCCAGGTTCGCGGGCCAGGCTCCCTCGGTGTTGTATCCCTGCTCGGCGAGGTCCGGCCGCTGGGGCCAGTCCTTGTATTTGGGATCACGCGAGGTCATCCGGCTGCCCTTGCCGCGGGAGGAGAAATAGGCGACGCGCCCCTCCCGGTCCGTCGCGGCCACGGCCAGCACCCGCGGCGCGCCCGTGGCGGGGTCGCGGTGCACCACGATCGCCGGGGAGCCGACGGTGTTCTTGCGGCTTCCCGCGTTGCCGGCCGCGAAGACCATGATGCGCCCCTCCTCGGCCAGCTTTTTGACCAGCTGCGAATCCGGGCCATCCGGGTCCCCGTCGTCGGAGCCCCAGGAATTGGAGATGATGATGTTCCCGTCGTTGCCCGAGAGCGTGAGGGCCTTGAGGATGTCGTCGAGCGACGCCCCGCCCCCCTCGAAGGTCTTGTAGTGCGTCACGTTCTTGAGCCAGGGGGCGAAATACAGCACCAGGGAGGTGACCCAGGTCCCATGGCCGTTGTCGTCGACGTTCTCCCCGCGCGTCACATTCTTGACTTCCTTGACCCCGCGCAGGAGCTTATGGGAAGTGTCGGCTCCGGTGTCGATGACGCCCACGGCGGGCTGTGGGATGTTCAATAGCCCGAGGCGCCGGAGCAGCCCGAGCGTCAGGCGGGCGATGAAGCCCAGTTCCGCCCCGGGAGCTCCCCACCTGGCCCGCGCGATGTCGTGGACCTTGTCCGCGGTGGATATCTTGAGCGTCTCCGGCAAGGTGACCGCGCCCCGGGCCGAAGGCCTCGGCGCGTCGGGGCGGGTTTCATCGGGCCGGATGGGGGCGACGATCTCCCGCTTCGCGTTGTCGTAGACCTGATAGCCCTTGGCCTCGAGCGCGGCCTTGAAGTCCGCGGCCCGGGAAGCGGCTACCCGCAGGGTGGCCGCGTTGATGCGGCGATAGGTCGCCACCGGGCTGGCTCCGAAAGCGTCGAGCACGTCCTGCCCCAGTCCCGAGGCCGCGAGTTCACTCAGCATGACCTGTTGAGCGGCCTGATACGCCTTGAGAAGCCCTTGGGACGAACGGCCCCGACCTACCAAGCTCAGGTGGACGTCGGTGGCGAGGGGACGGGCGGCTCCCTGGAGCATGACGATGAGGTCCACGGAGGCGGGGAGGTCGGCCTGCGAGGGCGCGGTGAGCCCTCCCTCCGCGTCCTCCTCGCCCAAGCTCCGGGCGGCCGGGCTCCGCGCGGAGAGGAGCCCCGAGGACCCTCTGCGCATCGTCCCGAAAAGGACCCCGTTGTCGTCCCCTCCGCGCCCTTCGGAACCGTCCGAGACGCTGTCGGGGCCGTCGTCCTGCCTGCGCCTGGGGTTGCCGATCTCATCGAGGTCGTCGGTGTCATCGGGGCCGGTCCGGGTAGAGGGTTCATCCGAGGGCATCTGCCTGGAGCGGGCGGCGGCGTTTCCCCCCCCGGCGCGGCCGCCGATGCGGGCGATGAAATAACTCTCGGCGCCGTTCTTGGCGCCGACAGTCCCCATCCGGCCGAAATCCGGCATTTCCCGGCCCAGGGTCTTGAGGGCGCCCAGGCGCTCGGAGGAGGCGGGCTGGGTCCGCGCCGCGTTCCACTCGGCGATGCCGCCCTCCTCCAAGGAAGCCGCCTCTGGACGTGAGGCCGGAGCGCGGGCGGGCGAGCCTTGAACCATCGCTCCGACGGAAGCCGGCAGGGACACCGACGCGACCGCGCGGGCGGCGCCCAGCGAGGGGGCCGCGGCGGACGCGGAGCCCGGGACCGCCTGCAATCGGGGAGCCGAGACGCCGGAGGGGACGGCGAGAGAGCCGAGGCCGAGCGATATCGACGAGGAAGGACCCTGCATCCGCCCGTGGATGGAGAAGCCGGAGGCGCCCGCGACCCCGAGAGCGCCGTTCGTGGCGCCGGGGATCTGCACCCCGGCCGCCATGGATTGGGCCAGGACGGCATGGACCCCGATGCCCGGAGAGAGCAGGGCGACGGATGAAGAGAGTGCGGCGGCAAGGCAGGAACGGATCATTCTCATGATAGTGCTCCTTATGAAGGGATTATACGCCCGGGGCCGCCCGGGGGGTCGGGCCCTAGGTCCCACGGAGGGGTTGTATTATGGCCCAGCCCGGACCGGGACGGGCGTCCCCCATCTTCCTCGCGCAGGAACCGCGAGAATTTCTATACTGACGCGGATGCAGGATACCCTCCACATCAACGGCATCCGCGTCTCCTGCCGGGTCGGCGTGCCGGCCTGGGAGCGGCGCAAGCGCCAGCCCATCTCCCTGGATATGGCCCTCGAGGCCGACCTGCTCAAAGCCGGCCTGAGCGACGACCTGCGCGACGCGGTGGATTATCAGGAGGTCGAGCGCCGCGCGCGAGCCGCGGCGGAGGGCACGGCCTTCAAGCTCCTGGAGCGTCTCGCCGAGGAAGTGGCCCAGGCCGCGCTCTCAACCGACCGGCGCATCGGCGCGGTCCGGGTGCGGGCCTCCAAGAAGCCCGCCCTCATGCCGAAGGTCCGCGAGGCCGTCGTCGAGATCCGCCGGGCCCGGCCTTGAGCCCCCCGATGCGCTGGGCGAGCGCCCTTTCCGAGGAGAAGGACCCCATCGCCGCGATCGAGGAATGCGCCTCCCGCATCCGCGCCGAAGGCTCCTCTCCCGACGCGGCCTTCCTTTTCATCAGCCGCGACCATTGCCCCGACGCCGCGCTCCTGCCCGCGGCTCTGGCCCGGGCCCTTTCCCCCAAGCACATCCTCGGCTGTTCCGCCGGCGGGGTAATCGGCGGCGGGCGGGAGGTGGAGCGCGAGAGCGCGCTGGCCCTGACCTGCGCTTGGCTGCCGGGCGCCCGCCTGCACCCCTTCCACATGAAGATGGAGTCCATGCCCGACTCGGACGCACGGCCCAAGGCCTGGAGGGATTGGACGGGATTCCCGGACGCGTCGCAGAAGCCCGGGTTCCTCCACTTCTGCGACCCCTTCTCCATGGACAGCGAACGCATGACGCAGGGCCTGGACTACGCCTATCCCGGCTGCGTCCAGGTCGGAGGCTTGGCCAGCGCCGCCTCCAAGCCCGAGGGCAACGCCCTCTTCCTAGACGACCAGGTCTGCACCAGCGGCGCGGTCGGCGCCGCCCTATCCGGGGACGTGGTCATCGACACCCTCGTCGCCCAAGGCTGCCGGCCGGTGGGGCCGCCGATGCGGGTCACCAAGTGCTCCAAGAACGTGCTCTTGGAGGTGGAGGGGATCCCTCCGCTTGAGGCGCTCAAGAACATCCTCGACGGCCTATCCCAGGAGGACGTGCAGCTCGCCCGCACCTCCCTCTTCCTGGGCCTGCTCGGGGACGCGCTCCTCCCCGCGGATGGGAAAAGGGACTTCCTGATCCGTAATTTCGTCGGAGCCGACGCCAAGAAAGGGATACTCGCCGTGGGCGCCCTGCTCCGCCATGGGATGACGGTGCAGTTCCACCTCCGGGACAAGCGCACCTCCGCCGGCGACCTGGAGGAGCGGCTCACGCTCTACTCCCAGGGCAGGCCCTCCCCCGAGCCCCGGGGCGCCCTCCTCTTCTCCTGCGTGGGCAGAGGCAAGAAGCTCTACGGCCGCCCCGGGCACGACTCGGAGCTCTTCGAGAAGAAGCTGGGGCTTCCGCTGGGGGGCTTCTTCTGCAACGGGGAGATAGGCCCGGTGGGCGGGGCCACCTACCTTCACGGCTACACCTCGTGCTTCGGGATATTCCGCCAAAAAGGCGCTCCCCAATGACCGACCCAAGAACTTTTTTCCGCCGCATGCCGCGCCAAGTCCGACGCCCCCCCTTCCTGAACATCCTGGCGCGCGTACGGGGAGCCTCCCCCCCGCGCGCGGTCACGCTGGAATTCATCGAGCAGTGAGGGACTTTCCCCGTCTCGCCGCAGCCGCCCTGACGCTCGCGGTCTGCGCAGCAACCGGCGGAGCAAAGGACCTTCACAAGGACATCGGGGGGTTGCGCGCCGCGCATCGTGAAGGGGAGGATTTCTGCGTCGAGTGGCTCGACCGCAAGTCCACGACGGCGGTGTTCGCGATCCACGGCGGGACCATCGAGCCCGGCACCTCCGAGGCGGCCCGCGCCGTGGCCGGGCCGGACTGGAGCTTCTACCTCTTCGAGGGGCTCAAAGCCTCCTCCCGCCGTCCCCATGAGCTGCATCTGACTTCCAAACGCTTCCAGGACGCTCCTGCGGTCGCTCTGGCGACCGCCGCGGTCCTGGCCGTGTCCCTGCACGGGGCTTTCGATACCGATGAGAAGATCTGCATCGGAGGGACGAACGCGGCCCGGTGCGCTTCGACGGCGCGGGCCCTGGCCGCGGCCGGGTTCCAGACGGAGGAGCCCTGCCGCCGCCTTCCCGGAGCCTCGCGCCGCAACATCGCCAACCGCGCGGGCGAAGGAGGGGTCCAGCTCGAACTCTCCGAAGGACTGCGCGCCAGGTTCAGAACGGAGCCGGCCCTTCTTCAGCGCTTCGCCGCCGCCGTCCGCGAAGGCCTCAGGTCGCCTTGAACTTCTCGTTGAGCTTGCCGGCGACCAGGTCCATGTCCGCGACCCAGCCGGCCTGCAACTCCTGGATGTTCCTCAGGCCTAATTCATCGGCCAGCTTCCCGATCCCTCCCGCGCGCGTGTCGTCCTCCGCTCGCGCGGTCCCTGCGGCGCTCTGACCCGCCGCGGGGGCCGCCCCAGCGAC
>CAYWAR010000044.1:0-11974 GCA_964455765.1 uncultured Elusimicrobia bacterium | reverse complement strand
GTTGGGGATCTCGATGCCGATGGCGGCCTTGCCCGGGATGGGGGCGATCATGCGGATGCCGCGCGCCCGGGTCGCGAGGGCGATGTCGTTGGAGCGCGCCACGATGGAGCTCACGGTGACGCCGGCCCCGGGGCTCACCTCGTAGCGCGTGATGACCGGGCCGGGACAGATGCCGCTGACCCGGGCGTCGATCTCGAAGCTTTTGAGCGCCGCCTCGAGGCTCGAGACCGCCGAGGCGACCTCCTCGTCGGAAGGGCGGCCCGTGGAGGCGCCGCTCTTGCGCGCCGCCAGCAGGTCGAGGGAGGGGAGAGCGTAGCCGCCCTTGCCGGCGGGCCGGGCCGGGGCGCGGGAGGCTTTGGGAGGCTTGGGAGGCGGCGGCTGGGCCGCCGGATCGGCCGGGGCCGGCACGGCGCCGTTGCCCGCGCCGAGGATGGCAGGCGGGGCGGCCGGCTTATCCGATTTGGCCGGGGCCGGGGCCGGCGCCATGCCTCCGGTCTCGGCAGGGGCGCCCCGTTGGGCGGCGCCGAGCAGTTCCTTGAGCTCGCGCCGGCCTTTCTGCCACCCCCGATAATCCTCGACGATGAGGCGCAGGGCCGAGGCCAGGACCTTGACCGGCGAGAGGCCGAAGAGGAGCTGGGCTCCCAGGACCCAGCCTCCGCCGGAAAGGAGGAAGGAGCCCGCTCGTCCGACCGCGGAACGGAGAAAAGAGGCCGCCGCGCCTCCCAGGAGCCCCCCCCACGAGGCCTTATCAAAAAGAGAGCCCGCTTCTCCTAGGAAGGTCGAGGAGGAGACCAACAGCAGAGCCGAGCCGAATAGAAGGGTGAGCATGCCGGCCGAACCCTCGGAGCGCCAGCGCCAGCAGAGTCCGTAGACGGCGAGCAGGGGAATGAGATAACGGGCGCCGCCGAGCGCCTGCGCCAGAGAATCGTGGATGCTCGTCCCCATGGCGCCGGACGCCCCGGGGAGGAACACCGCCCAGGCGAGGAAGAGGGTAAGGCAGCCGGCGGCGATGCGCCGCGCCGCGGGGAGGAGGGAGGGCGAGCCGGAGCGCCGTTTCTTCTTGGAGCCCGCGGAGGCGAAGACCTTCATGCGGGGGCGGCGTCCGTCCGGTCCTCCGATACGCGCAGCGTATACCCCTCCGGCCGGAGGGAGACCTTGCCCCGGGCGAGCAGGGAGCCCAAGGCGAGGTGGAGGAGGGTGTGGGGGACCTTGAGCTCCATCTTGAGTTCCCAGGCCGTCTTGGGAGAAGAGGAGAGAGCGCCTAGGACCCGCGCCGCGGCGTCCTCGACCTCCCGGGAGAACTCCGCGGCGGTTTTCACTTCCTCTCGAGGATGAGCAGGTCCTGCCCGACTTTGACCGGCTTTCCGTTGTCGACAAGGACGCGCAGGACGACGCCGCCGTATTCGGCCTTCACGTCGTTGAAGACCTTCATCGCCTCGATGAGGCAGAGCACGTCTCCGGCCTTCACTTCATCCCCCTCCTTGGCGAAGGGAGGCGAGGAGGGCGAGGCGGCGCGGTAGAAGATGCCCATCATGGGCGCTTTCACCACCGCGGCGTTGGGAGGCAGAGGAGCTGTTCCCGCCGCGGCGGCGGGAGGCGCGGAGGGCGCCGAGGGGGTCGCGGCGGCCGGGGCTCCCGCGGCGAGGACGGGGACGGGGACTTGGACGGGGCGCGAGGACCTGCGCACGAGCTTTACGCGGCTGTCCTTGCGGTCGATCTCGACCGCTTCCAGGCCGTTGTCGACCATGAAGCGGTAGAGGTCCCGGAGCTCCTCAAGGGCCCCAGGCGCGCAACCGGGCTCCCGCTCCTTCGTCTTTTTAGAGGCCATGCCTCAACCTCCGGTCAATGACGGTCCCGGCGGGGCCCTCCGCGGGAGGGTCCGTTGCGCCGGGGGGGAGGATCGCCGCCCTGCAGTTCGGAGCCGGGGGAGGTCACGGCCTTGCGCGAGAGGCGTATCTTCCCCTCGCGGGAAACCTCGAGGACCTTGACTTCGATCTCCTGGCCTTCCTTGAGCACGTCGGTGACCCGGGCCACCCGGTTGACGTCGATCTGCGAGATGTGGAGAAGCCCTTCCCGGCCGGGCATGATCTCCACGAAGGCGCCGAACTCCACGCAGGAGACGACCCGCCCTTTGTAGATCTTGCCGACCTCGGCCTCCTTGAACATCGCCTCGACTTCCGAGATGGCGCGCCCGACCGCGTCCGCGTCGGTGCCGGAGATGAACACCCCGCCGTCGTCCTCCACCTCGATGCCGACGCCGTACTCCTCGATCATGCGCCGGATGTTCTTGCCTCCCGGCCCGATGAGCATGCCGATCTTGTCGACCGGGATCTGGAGGCGGATGAGGCGGGGCGCCAGCGGCGAGAGCTCGGGCCTCGGCTGGGCGAGCGCCTCTTCCATCTTGGCGAGGATCTCCAGCCTGCCCCGATTCGCCTGAGCGAGCGCTTCCTTCATGACCGCGATGGAGATCCCCGCGACCTTGATGTCCATCTGCACGGCGGTGACCCCGTTCCTGGTCCCGGCGACCTTGAAGTCCATGTCGCCCACGTGGTCCTCGAGCCCGGCGATGTCGGAGAGGATGGCGACCTTTCCCTTGTCCGTGAAGAGCCCCATGGCCACTCCGGCGCAGGGAGCCTTCATGGGCACGCCCGCGTCGAAGAGCGCCAAGGAGCCTCCGCACACCGACGCCATGGAGGAGGAGCCGTTGGACTCCAGGATGTCGGAGACGATCCGGATCGTATAGGCGAACTGCTCCGCGTCCGGAAGCAGGGGAAGGAGAGCCCGGCGCGCGAGGAGCCCGTGGCCGATGTCGCGGCGGGAGGGTCCCCGTTCCGGCTTGACCTCTCCGACCGAGTAGCCGGGGAAGTTGTAGTGGAGCATGAAGCGGTCCTTATATTCCCCTTCGAGCTCATCCATGATCTGCATGTCCTCGGGGGTCCCCAGGGTCACGGCGACCAGGGCCTGGGTCTCCCCGCGCGTGAACACGGCGGAGCCGTGGGTGCAGGGAAGGGCCGGCGTATGGATGGCGATGGAGCGGATCTCGTCGAGCCTCCGGCCGTCGGGCCGGACGCGTTCGTGCACGATCATCGCGCGGCCTTCCTCGCCCTTGATCTCGGAAAGGATGGCCCCGACGTGGACCTCCTGCCCGGCGAAGGCCGGGTCGGTCTTCGCCTTCTCGATGACCTCGGCGACGAGGCTCGACTGGAGGGGCTTGATCTGCTCGGCGATGCCGTGCTTGTGCTTGTAGCCGTGGTGGAGGGCCTTGCGGATGGGCTCCAAGGCCTTCCCGGTCACGAACGATCTGACCGGCTCCGGGAATTCCGGAGCGACCACCGAGTATTTGACGGGAGCGTGCCCGGCCTTCCGGGCCTCGGCTACCAGCCGGAGTTGGAGTTCGCAGAGCTTGTCGATCTCCGCCTGCGCCAGTTCGAGGGCCTTGAGGAGCTTCTCCTCGGGGATTTCCTTCGCCCCGCCCTCCACCATCAGGATCGCGCCTTTCTTGCCGGCCACGACGAGCTCCATGTCGAGTTCGGCGCGCTCCTCCATGGTGGGGAAGAGCACGAACTCGTCCTTGAGCAGGCCGATGCGCACGCCGGACACGGGTTCCGTGAAAGGGGCGTCGGAGAGCAGGAGGGCCGCCGAACCGCCGGTGATGCTGAGCGGGCCGGCGTCGTTCTTGCAGTCGGAGGAGATCACCAGGGTGTAGACCATGGTCTCATGGTTCCAGCCCTTGGGGAAGCAGGGGCGGATGGGCCGGTCCGTCATGCGGGCATAGAGCGTCTCCTTATCCCGGGGCCGGGTCTCGCGCTTGAAGAAGCCGCCGGGGATCTTGCCCGCGGCGTAGGTGCGCTCCCGGTACTCGACGGTGAGAGGGACGAAGCTGATGAGCTTGGCATTCTCAGCCACGGTGGCCGTGGTCAGTATCACGGTCCCGCCGAGATGCGTGGTCACCGCTCCGCCGGCCTGCTTGGCGAGGGTGCCCGTCTGGAGTGAGACTTCCTTGCCGCCTATCGTCTCCGAAAGGCGGATCTTCTGGATGGGGTCGGACATGGTCACTTCCTCAGCTCGAGCTGTTTCAGGAGCTTGTTGTATTCAGGCAGGTCGGTCCGCTTCACGTAGCCGAGGAGCCGCCGGCGTTGGCCGACGAGCTTTAAGAGGCCGCGTTGGGAGGTGTAGTCCTTCTTGGCTCCCTTAAGATGCTCCGAGATCGACTTGATCCGGTCGGTGATGAGGGCGATCTGCACGGAAGAATTCCCCGTGTCCTTCGCATGTCTGCGGTACTTCGCTACGATGTCCGCTGTCGCGGTCCTGGTCATTGTCATATTCCGAGATTTTATAACTTCGAGGGGAGGCTGTCAATTAACGCCAGAAGCCGGTAACAGGCCTCCGCCGCCGCTCGTTCGCGCACGGCCTCCCGGGAGCCCGGGAACAAGAAACGCCGCACGCGGGGCCTGCGCAGGCCCGGCAGGGAGAGGGCGAGGTAGACCAGGCCGACGGGTTTGGCGCGGGTCCCGCCCCCGGGCCCCGCGATCCCGGTCACCGCCAGGGAGACCTCGGCTCCCGTCAGGCGCTTGACCCCGAGCGCCATGGCCTCGGCGCATTCGGCGGAGACCGCCCCGTGCCGGCGCAGGATCGGCGCGGGGACTCCCAAGACGCCGGATTTGACGGCGTTGTCATAAGCCACCACCGAACCCAGGAAGTGGCGGGAGGCGCCGGGGACGGAGGTGAGGCGTTGTCCGAGGAGGCCCCCGGTGCAGGATTCGGCCGTCGCCAAGCGCCAGCCGCGGCGCTGGAGCCGTTTCCCCAGAACGGATTCCAGAGAGTCAGAGTCTCGGCCGTAGCAGAAGCCGCCGACGCGGCGCACGACCCGGTCCGCTAGAATTTTCAGACGGCGGCGCGCGAGCGCCGCCGAGCGGGCGCGCACGGTGATGTGTAGATCGACGAGGCCGAGGCCGGCCAGGATCGTATACTCGCCCCAGGCCGGAGGCCGCCGGGTCAGCGGAGCGAGGAGCATGTCGGCCGCGGATTCGGCGATCCCGTAGAGGCGCAAGACGGTCGAAGCGCGGGCGCGGGCGCCGCAGGAACGATGCCGCCGCAGGAGCCGGGGCAGCGCCTGGCGCTCGAACATCGGCTTCATCTCCGAGCCCGGTCCCGGGAGCAGGGCCAGGCTCTTGGGTCCCGAGGGGGATCGCAGGCTCAGGAACTGTCCCGGAGCCGACCCGCGGGGATTGGGCAGGATCCTAGCGCCCTCGATGACCCAGGCTTGGCGGCGGTTGGAGGAGGGGATGCGCCGCCGGAAACGGCGGTACTGCCTCCGTATGCGCGCGTAGAGCGAAGGCCGGTAGCGCAAGGCCCGGCCGAGCGCGTCTGCGGCCGCCTCCCGCGTGAGGTCGTCGAAGGTCGGGCCCAGGCCTCCGCACAGCAGCACGGCGTCGGAGCGGGAGAGGGCCTCCGCGACGGCGGCCGAGACCTCTTCCAAGCGGTCGGGGAGCGTCGCCTCACGCCGGACATCGAAACCCTCCGAGCGCAGCCGGGCGGAAAGATAGGCGGCGTGGGTGTTGAGCTTTCCGGCGAGGAGCTCCGTTCCGACGCAGAGAAGTTCGGCGCTCGGCCCCCTCGGCGGGCCTGAGCGCCGCGGGGACCGAGCGAGAGGAGCACTGCCGGCGCTCGGCCCCCGCGGCCCGTCCTTGGCGTTTATTGGTAAAAACCCGCCGGCTTGGGCGCCGTTCCGGGCTCCTCGCCGGCCGTCACCTTCCCGAAGCGCGCCTCGTATTTCGCGAGGTTTTCCTGCAGGGCCCAGAGGAGCCGCTTGGCGTGGATCGGGGAGGAGATGATCCGGGTATGCACGCGGGCCTTGGGGGTCTGGGGCTGGAGGAAGGTGAAATCCAGCAGGAATTCGGTCTCGGAGTGGCTGATGAAGGCCAGGTTGGTGTAAACCCCCCGCGCCGCGGCCTCGTCCATCTCGATCTGGATCTCCGGTTGGTCGTTCTTCATGGTCATGCCATCATATCAAAATTTGCTATGATTATTGATCCAGTCCATGCACACAGGTTTCCTTCTGATCATCTCCGCGCCCTCCGGAGCGGGGAAGACTACGGTTTGCCGGAGGCTCCTGGCAAAGGACAAGTCTTTGCGCTATAGCGTATCCTACACGACCCGGCCGCCTCGGGCCGGCGAAGCGCCGGGAAAACACTATCATTTCGTCTCCGAGGAGGACTTCCGGCGCAGGGCCCGCCTGGGCGAGTTCCTGGAGACCGCCGTCGTCCACGGAAACCTCTACGGGACCCCGCGCCGCTTCATCTCGGAGCAGATCCGCGCCGGCCGCGTCGTGCTGGGAGACATCGACGTCCAGGGCGCCGCGTCCATCACGCGCCGGATGCCGGAAGCGGTCACGGTCTTCCTGCTGCCCCCCTCCTGGGCCCGGCTCGAGGACCGTCTGCGGCGCAGGGACGGATCGGGCGAGAGCGTGGAGCGTCGGCTCGCCAACGCCCGGATGGAGATGTCCCGGGCCCGGGAGTACCGCTATTGGGTCGTCAACGATTCCTTGTCCGATGCCGTCGCGCAGGTAGGATCCGTCATCGAGGCCGAGAGACTGCGCTCCGAAAGGCGCGGCCTCGGCGGAAGGGTGGCGGAATTGGTGGGTTAAACACGGCGACGAAAGTCGCCCGTGCGTTGAGCAAGGAGGCGCCCTTTGGGCGCGACCTTGAACGCGCGCGGCGCGCTGGGCGCGCCGCGTAGAGGACCTCCAGGAGAACAGATGAGCGCCAAGAAGGCTGAGAAGGAGAAAGCGCCGGAAACCCCGGCCATGAAGAACCTCGAGCAGATGGTCCTCGACAAGCGTTCCGGGAAATACGAGGTCGTCGCCCGGATCGCTTTCTGGGCCAAGGAGCTGCGCAAGCTGGAGGAACACCGCCACTTGACGCAGAACGACCTGCTCGAGCGCGCGATGGAGGATGTGCTCGGAGGCCGAGTGTCCGAGGGTGAGCTCATCAAGCGGATCGCCGAGGCTCCCCCCGCGCCCGCGCCCGGATCGGACGAGAAGCCCCAGAAGGGCGGCGATAAGAACGGGAAGAGCGCCGATTAACCGACCATGGCGAAAAAGGACGGAGGCCCGGCCCGGACCCGGCGGGTAGTCCTCGGGGTATCCGGCTCGATCGCGGCCTATAAGGCCTGCGAGGTCGTGCGCGCGCTGACCGAAGGGGGCGCGCAGGTTCGCTGCGTCATGACCCCCAACGCCCTCCGGTTCATCACCCCCCTCACCCTCTCCGCCCTTTCCCGCAATCCCGTGGTCTCGGACCTCTTCGACCCGGGCCTATGGGACATGGCGCACCTTTCCTTGGCCGGATGGGCCCAGCGCATCGTCATCGCGCCCGCCACCGCCGGACTCCTTTCCCGCCTGGCCGCGGGTTCGGCGCAGGGCGCCCTTGAAAGCCTGATCCTCGCCGCCCGGTGTCCGGTGGCCCTGGCTCCGGCGATGGACACCGAGATGTGGGAGCATCCCGCCACCCGCGCCAACGTCGAGCGGCTCCGGGGGTTCGGTTATTCCATCTGGGGCCCGGTCGACGGGCCCCTGGCCAGCGGGCGGCGCGGTCCGGGCCGCATGATGGAACCCGCCGAGATCGCCCGCCTGGCTCTACACTAGATGAGCCGGGGATCCTGGAGAGGATTGAGAGTCCTCATCACCGCCGGTCCGACCCGGGAATATCTCGATCCCGTCCGCTTCCTCACCAACGCCTCCTCCGGGAAGATGGCCTTCGCGCTGGCTCGCCTCGCGCGCCGGCGGGGCGCGAGGGTCACTCTGGTGAGCGGGCCCACGGCGGCGCCCGCCCCGCGGGGCCTGCGCAATGTCCCGGTGGTGAGCGCGGAGCAGATGCGCCGCCGCGTGCTGGCCGAATGCGCGGCCTCCGATGTCCTCATCGGCGCGGCGGCCGTCGGGGATTGGCGCTTCTCGCGCCCCTCGGCCCGGAAGATCAAGCGCGAGGGGCCGCTGCGCGTCACGCTCATCCCCACCCAGGACATCCTCGCGGAGGTCGGGCGCAGGCGCGCGCGGGGAGGGCGCGCTCCCCGGGTCCTCGTCGGCTTCGCCTTGGAGAGCGGCAGGCCCCTCTCCCGAGCGCGGGCCAAGCTCTCGGCCAAGGGCCTCGACTTGGTCGTCGCCAACGGCCTCTCCACCCTGGGCGCCGACCGCGCGCGGGTCGCGGTGCTCCGCCGCGGCGGCCGATGGCGGAGTTTCCCCCCCCTCTCCAAGCAAGGGGCCGCGGCGCGGATCCTCGACTGCGTCTCGGAGATCCTCGGTGTCTGAATTGCTCGCCCTGACGCGCGAACTCAAGGCCCGGCTGGAGGTCCCCTGTGCGGATCGCTGGCGGACTGCGCCCATGGGGGCGCGGTCCCTGGAGGGCGGCCGTTCTCCTCTCCCGGAAGGGGCGGCGCCCGCGGAGGCTCCCGCGCCGGCCCCCGCGGCGGAGAAAGCCGCGGCCCTGGCCGCCCTGCGCGCCGAGGTGGAGGCCTGCCGCCGGTGTCCGCTGGGCTCCCAGCGCCTTCATCCGGCCTTCGGGACGGGCTCTCCCGACGCGGCCGTGCTGTTCATCGGGGAGGGTCCGGGCTTTGAGGAAGACCGCCGCGCGGAGCCCTTCGTCGGGAGAGCGGGGCAGCTTCTCGATAAGATCTTGGCCGCCATCTCCCTCTCGCGGCTCGGGACCACGGCCGCCGACGGGGCCTACATCGCCAATGTCGTAAAATGCCATCCGATGAAGGACCCCTCGGATCCGGAGAAGAGGGGCAACGACCGCCCCCCCACCGCGCCCGAGATGGAGGCCTGCCGAGGCTATCTCGACGAGCAGATCCGCATCGTCCGGCCCCGCTTCCTCGTCGCGCTCGGGGGGACGGCGGCCAAGGCCTTGCTCGGCACGCAGGAGGGCATCTCCCGCTTGCGCGGCCGCTGGCAGGAGTACCGCTCGATCCCCCTCCTGCCGACCTACCACCCGGCCGCGCTCCTGCGCGACCCTGGGCTCAAGAGGGATGTCTGGAACGATATGAAGATGCTGAGGGATAGACTATGAAGAAGAATCGCGCCGGAATCGATAAGGACCTCCTCGACCGCCTGGAGAAGTTCTACGAGAACCGCCTGGGGCCGGGGCTCAAGAAGAGCTACCGCGAGGTGGAAAAGCTCCTGGAGAAGGAGATCCGGTTGACGGGAGGTTCGGAGTTCCTCGATTACGACCCGGACAGCCCGCTCTCCTACCTCTCCATCTTCCTCAAGAACAAACGCGTGGCGGCCGTTGTCCCCAGCTCCAAGTTCCTGGTCAACCGCGTGGTCAAGGCCATGGATCTCCCCCGCGCCCGGGTGGTCGTCGAATACGGAGCGGCCGAAGGCGTCATCACCCACCGCATCCTCGAGCGCCTCGGCTCGGAGGGCACGCTCCTCGCCGTCGAACTCAGCGGGGAATTCGCGAAAGTGCTGCAGAGCCTGCGCGATCCGCGCCTGCGGGCGAGGCAAGGGGATGTGACGCGCATCGACGAGATACTGGCGGCGGAGGGCGTGGGGCAAGCCGACGTCATCGTCTCCGGGATTCCCTTCAGCATGCTGAACTCCCGCCAGCGCCATGAGCTCCTGCTCAAGACCGAGGCCGCCTTGCGTCCGGGCGGGAGATTCGTGGCCTATCAGGTCACCACGCACCTCATCCCCCTGCTCAAGGAATATTTCCGGAAAGTGGAGACGGAGTTCGAAGTGCGCAATCTTCCTCCCCATTTCGTCTTCACCGCTCAGAAGTAAGTCCCGGGTCCATGGCGCGCATCGCCGAGATACTCTATCCGCTGGCCCTCGACCGCGCCTTCGATTACGAGGTCCCGGGAGAGCTCGCGAGCCGGGTGCTCCCCGGCTGCAGGACTCTGGCGCCCTTCGGGGCCAAGCGGGCGATGCTCGGCGTCGTGCTCTCGGTGCGCGAGGGGGAGCCCCGCCGCGCGCTCAAGGCCGTGGAGGGGGTGCTCGATCCCGAGCCCCTCCTGAGCGGGGAGTGCCTTTCCCTGATCCGCTGGCTGAGCGCTCGCACCTGCGCGAGCCTGGGAGAATCGCTCAAGCTCGTCGTTCCCTCGGCGATCCTGGGACGCAAGAAGCTCCTCGAGGCGCGGGCGGCCGGCCCCTTGGCCGCCGCCCCCTCGGCCGCCGGCCCTTTGTCCGCCGCCCCCTTCGAATTGACGCCGGGGCAGCGGGAGGCGGTCGACGGCATCGGGGACTCGCTGGGAGAGCGCCGGCGCCGCGTCCATCTCCTCTTCGGCGTCCCGGCTTCCGGAAAGACCGAGGTGTATCTCCGTCTCATCCGCAAGGCCGTGGCGGATGGGGCGCAGGCCCTTTTCCTCGTCCCGGAGATCACCCTCACCTTGCCGTTCTTCGACGAATTCTCCGCCTCCCTGCCGGGAGCGCCGGGCTCCGTGGCGCTCTGGCACAGCCGCCTTTCGGAGCGCGAGCGCCGGGAAGCCTGGCTCGGCCTGCGCTCGGGGAGGGTCCGAGTCGTCGTCGGCGCCCGCTCCGCATGCCTGCTCCCCTTCCGGGACCTGCGCCTGGCGGTCATGGACGAAGAGCAGGACGAGTCCTTCAAGCAGGACGGCCAATCCCCCTTTTATCACGCGCGCGACGTCGTGCTCGAGCGCGCCGCCTCCTTCGGGGCGACCGTCGTCCTGGGAAGCGCCACCCCCTCCGTGGACACCTACGCGCGCGCGCGCAGCGGGGAGTATCGCCTCATCGAGATGCCTCAGCGGGTCTCCAGCCGGACCCAGGCGCCCGTCGTGCGCATCCTCGACCGCTCCTCCGTGCCCTCCCGCTGCATCACGCCCGGCCTCCTCGAGGCGGTGAAGGCGCGCCTGGAGCGCAGGGAACAGGTCATCCTGCTGGTCAACCGGCGCGGGTTCTCGAACTTCATCGTCTGCCGCCGCTGCGCCTGGGTGGCGCGCTGCGCCGTGTGCCAAGTGGCCTTCATCCACCATCATCCCTCCGGCGGTTCTCCCAGCCTCCTGTGCCATCACTGCGGACGCCGCGCCGAGGTCCCCGCCTCCTGCGGACGCTGCGCCCAGGGGCCGGTCGCCTTCGCCGGGGCCGGGACCCAGCGCGTGGTCTCGGAGATCAAGTCCCTCCTGCCCGGCGTGCGCGTCCTGCGCCTGGACCGGGACACGGCTTCCTCCTCCACCTCCGAGGATCACGGCGCCTATCGCCGCTTCCTCAACGGCGAGGCCGACATCCTCGTGGGGACGAAGCTGGTGGCCAAGGGCTTCCATTTCCCGCGGGTCACCCTCGTGGGCATCGTCGACGCGGACACCATGCTCCAGATGCCGGATTTCCGTTCCGCCGAGCGCACCGTCCAACTGCTGGTGCAGGCCGCCGGCCGCGCGGGCCGGGCGGACATGCCCGGGGAGGTTCTCTTGCAGACCTCCCAGCCCACGCACTATGCCATCCAGGCCGCGGCGCGCGGGGATTACTCCGGCTTCTCCCTGGAGGAACTGGGCCACCGCGCGACCTTCCGTTATCCTCCCGCCTCCACCCTCGTGCGGATCGTCTTTATCGCCAAGACCGAGGACGGCGCGCGGCGGGCGGCCGACAGCGCCGCCCGCCGGCTCCGCGCCGGCTTGGGCGCCTCGGGGAGCGAAGCCCAAGGCGCCGGCGGCGTTGAAGGGGAGCTCTTCCCCCCGCCCGCCGCCGCCCCCTCCTCGGCCCTCGAGGAGGTGCTCGGACCCGCGCCCAGCGTCCAGGCCCGGCTGCACGGGAAATTCCGCTACCATCTCCTCTTGAAACTGGACGCGGCGCGTCTCGAGGAGGGACTGCGGGCCATACGCGCGCTCCGTCCCTCCTCCACGGTGAGGATCAAAGTCAACGTGGACCCCTACGACCTGCTGTGACCGAAGCGATCGCGGCCGATCGCGAGGGAATGGTTGAGCCCTCCAGGCGAACACCATGACCGAAGATCATCCCAACGCACGGCGGCTT
>CAYWAR010000043.1:9121-12104 GCA_964455765.1 uncultured Elusimicrobia bacterium | reverse complement strand
CTCAGCCCGGAACGGGGAGGAAGAGCGCCTATGCCCGGTTCTCGGAGGCGCAGGGAGGCGCCAAGGGCTGGTCCTCGGAAGTGGGCAAATTGGGCTCGGCGAAGTCCCAGGTGGCGGCGGCCAAGACCCGCGCCTGCCTGGGCACCGACGCTCCCTACAAGAAGATATGCGCGCAGATGGGCGCGGCGCAGGGAAAGCTCGACGCATCGGAGGCCACCTTCAAGGAAGCGACGGCCAAGAACGAGGCGGCGCAGAAGCTCATAGCGAACGCCAACAAGACCATGGACGAGGCGCTCAAGGAGTACTCCGGGCAATGGCTCGTCAAGGAGAAGGGGGTCGCGGGCAGCGCCAAGACCGCGCTGGGCGCCTACAAGACGGACGCCCCCGGGGATTTCGGCTTCCCGGGAGCCCAGGGCTCCGTTCAGGGGATGCAGGGCGGGGCGCAGGAGGTGGACTCCTGGCAATCCAAGGAGGAGCAGCTCCAGAAGGAGGCCGCCCAGAAGCTGGAAGAATCTAAAGCGACGCTCGAACAGGGCGTCCAGGCCGTGAACAAGGCCCTGGGCGAGGGGACCATCACCTCCGAGGTCACCAAGGTCAAGTCGATCGTGGCCACGCTGCCCGAGCAGGCGGCCAACAGGCAGGAGTACGTCAAGGCCCTGGAAGCGGCCCAACAATCCGTCCTCGACGCCGGCGGCTCGGGCAAGAGCGGGCTATCGGCCACCGGCCAGGCGATGCTCGCATCCAAGGCGGCGCTCGAGGAGGCCCTCGTGGTGGACCGCGCCTCGCTGGAAGGGAGCGACAAGGCGGCCGGGGGGCGCAACTTCGCGGGGAACGGCAAGGGCACGGATAAGTCCGTGGTCAAGGCCGCGGAGAACGCCAACAAGGCGGTGGAGGCGCTGAAGGCGGGCTTCCCGAACATCGCCGACCCCGTCTGCGCGCAGGCGGGCGGGCAGGGCGCGGTCTGCATCAACCAGGGACTCAAAGAGGCCGCGGACAACGCGATCAAGACGGCCAATCAGAAGGTGGAGGCCGCGGACACCGCCTTCAAGACCATCGAACAGCTCAATGAGAAGGCCCGGCAAGCGCTGGGAGAATCGAAGAAGCAATTCGAGGCGCTTTTCGAGCCCATGGGGAAGGATATCGGGAGCGCGATGACGACGCACCACTGAGGACTTCGCGGGCTAAGAACGGGCGGGGGGCGGCTCGAACTTCGAGCCGCCCCCCGCCGGCTATTTACGGCGGAGGCCCCCGTCCGCATTCTGGGCCTTTCGGCCCAGAATGGACGAGGGCCTTTGGTCCTTGCTTCATCAGGTCTTCCGTGCTAAACTGGAATCGGATAAGTCCGTCCGCTTGGAGGACGTCATGAACCTTTTATCGCGCGGCAGAATAGCCGCAGTTTCGGTATTCCTATTGCAGGGTTTCGTCCAGACGACGGCGCCTTGGTCCGCTTTCGCGGATCCGGGCGAGCGGTGGGCCAAGCTCACCGTCGTAAAGCACCCGGACGCCGCGTCGGGCAAAAGGACCACGGTCTTCTTCTACCCGGAGTCGGAATACGAGTCGTATAAGGACGGCGCCTACCGGCAGACCAAGCTCTACTTGAAGACCGACCGCCAAGCCCTGGCCAAGAGCTGGCTGGCGCGAGGATCCAAGAAGCACGGAGCGCGTGAATATGTCTCCTGGCAGCCGGAGAAGGGCGACAAGATACAGGACTCCGCCGCCGAAGCGCCGGATTTCACCCGTGAGACCCTGGTCGCGGCCGCTCCCAAGCCCGGGCCGGGGAAGACGCCGGGCAAGGACGAAGCCGGAGAGCCCCAGGGGGGCTCTCCCGGGGAGTGGGTCAAGGTATCCCATGGGGGGAAGGACTATTATCATCCCAAGGACGCCAAGCCCCACCGCAACAAAGCGGGCAATTATCAGATAGACCTCTTTGATTCCCCCGGAGGCAAGAAGGTCCAAAGCCACCTCTTCAAGCCCAAGGTGGACGCGCCCTACACCCTGCACGTAGCCGAGGGCGGCAAGCCGGTCAACGTGCCCGAGGGTTCTTATAAGCGGGAAGTCGTGGCGCTGCCCCCGGGCCCCGGCGGGCCCGTCGTGGTCCCGCCCAAGCCCGAGCCGGGCCAGGCTCCGACGGTCAGCGGCACGGCCGCCGCGCCCGATGACAACCATCCGGTCAACCGGGTCGCCAAGGCTCTCCTGCCTCTCGACGGGAAGGAGGGCGACCTCGCCGACCGCTTCTTGAAATACATCTGGCGCGAGCCCTGGGCCGGCGGGAAGTCCTTCGTGCATCCCGAGCGCCGCAAAGTCGACGACGGCAAGACGCTCCTGGGTCCCATCGCCGAGTGGGTCAAGAAGAACCCGGACCAGGCCGCGGTGCTCTACTACGGCCTCGGCTCCGGACAGCCCGCCCCCGGCTGGGTGCTCCAGGACGACACTCTCAGGAAGCTCCTCGCCGACAAGCCCCGCAGCGACGCCAAGCTGGAGGGCTTCGAGGACAGCCTCGCCGAATGCCTGGGCCGCTGGACCACTTCCCCCGGCGGAGAGCCTCCCAAGCACTGCAAGAACGCCCCGGCGGAGGAGACGGAGTTCGCCATCGGCCCCTTGGGCGGCGGAGCGAACCTGCTCAAATGGGTGAAGGCCTATCTTAAGGACGCGGCCACCGAGTCCAACGCCATCTTCTACGCCCTGAACATCTCGAGCAAGGAGCTCGAAGGGCGGATCGGCTCGGCGCCGCCCACCGAGGGCCTGCCGACCGCGGGGCCTCCCGGCGATCGCCGCCTGCCCACGGGCATCGACGTGACCAAGCCCTTCGGCGTGGCCGACCTCTTCGGCACCTGGGGAGACCCCAACGTCCTATACATCGACGGCCGTTTCCTGGCGCTGGTGGTGCGCACGGTCAGGACCGCGGACAACCCTCCCGCGTATAAACAACAGGTGGGGCTCTACGACATCACCAGTCCCGACAACATCTACGGCAAGCGCTTCG
>CAYWAR010000043.1:0-9021 GCA_964455765.1 uncultured Elusimicrobia bacterium | reverse complement strand
CAGGTGGGGCTCTACGACATCACCAGTCCCGACAACATCTACGGCAAGCGCTTCGACCTCGACTACGCGGGCGGGGAAGCCTTCAAGCTCGACGACAAGCGGCCAGACGCCCGGCAGTACATCCTGGAGTTCAAGCCCATCGAGGGCAGAAACGACATGGAGATATCCCTCAAGCGCCCCGACGATACGGGACCTACCGACGGAAACGGAGGCGAGGCGCGCATCCCGACGCTCAACGAGCTCTTCCGCAACCGGGCGGTCAAGGCCCGGAGCTACGGCCATCAGGTCAAGATGGGGGATAAGACCTTCTATGTCTCCGGCGAGTCCGCGGACAAGGGCTCCCTGCTCTTCTGGTCCGAGGAGACCATCCAGCGGGCCATAGACCCCAACGCGAACCCCCGCGAGCTCAACCCGGAGATGCTGGCCTACGTCAACAAGAAGGCCGCCGGGGAAGTCGTCAATCTCGGCGACCGGGTGCCCGTGGGCCCGGCGGGGGGGGAAGACCCCAAGAAGGCCTGGCATTGGCTCAAATGGAACGCGTCCTTGAGGATATGGCAGCCGGAGTTGGGCGAGGCTCCGAAGGTCGAGACCAAGCCCCCGGCCGGGACGCCGGGACAGCCCGGCTCTCCCGACACCAAGCCTCCGGCGCCCGGCCCCACCAATCCCACCGACGGGAAGCCCCCGGGGGACCGGGTGCTCCCCGACGGCTGGCCGGACCTGGAGAATTACAATACCACCGACGGCCGCGCCGGGGCGTTGAACAAGGCCCTCAACGACGAGCTCAAGACCAAGCTCAAGTTCTATGAGAACAAGACCGGCGCGGTGCCGGGCCAGCAGATCATCATGATGCACGGCAAGAGCCGCCTGCGCATGTCCTATGTCCTCTATGTCAACAGCGGACAGGACGGCCGGGTGGCCGGCAAGACCCTGGGCGAGGAGATCGTCGCCGGCCGCGTCCTCATGACGGATAGCGACAAGGGCGCGGTGTACTTCGACCTCGACGCCGTGGCCAAGAAGATGGACGCCATCTCGGAGCCCGTGGCCTTGCCCGAGTGGAACGCGGGGGACGGCAACCTCGGCAAGTATCTGCCCGATGGCGGAGCCAATGCCGTCGACAATGTAAAGGACATGGCCGTGTTGACCCATGTCCTGCCGAAAGCGGGCTACCCGGCCGAGGCGGCCGCCGCCATCGGCGAACGCTCGGCCAAGCTCCTTTCCAAGGCCAAGCCTGGTTCCCACTACAGCTTCTCCGGCAAGAAGTACGACGCTTCCTCGAAAGGCCGGATCGCGATGGGCTATGAAACGGAGATCGGCGAGGCGTGCGCCGTGCTCTGGCCCGTCCTCAACGAAGAGACCTGCGAATCTCCCGGAAACGATGAGGGCACGACCGGCATCGCCTTCGACCCGGCCAAGGGCATGCTCAACCCCTTCGAGGGCTTCGGCAAGCCTCCCAAGCTCGACGGCGTGAACGCCGTGGAGGTGGTGAAGGTGGATGGCGAGGCCGCGCTCTACCGCTCGGATGCGGTCGACGAGAAAGACGAGAAGAAGAAGACCCAGAAATGGTACCTGGTCTACGTGGTCAAGACCGTGAAAACGGACCCCAAGGACGACAAGGCGGCTGTGACCGTGGGCAAGTACCGGACCAACTACATCCAGGTCTTCCAGACCCCGGCCACGCGCTCTTTCAGGACTTTCCCGGGCAAGGACGCCCTGGGCATCCGGGGCGTGACCTACGACGAGGCGAAGCTCCCCCACGGCCAGTTCCCGCAGGGCAACGCCTTCTACAACGAGATCCCCAAGCCCTACCGCGGCGACAACGCCCTCAATAAGGGCGCCGTCGCCGTCCACGACGCGCCCAACGGGGAGATGCGCTCCAAGGACCCCAAGAACAACTGCGTGGGCGTGGTGCTGTGGTGGAAAGTGACCCCGGAGGACGCCCTCAAGGCCTGCCGGACGAAATAGCGCCTAAACCCCGATAAAGGCCCGGCCTTTATCGGGGTTTCGCTTTTCCTCTTGACAGAATCCCAGATGTGAACCATAATATAGTTAAATATGAACCATCTATGAGATCGCTCACCATACACGGCATGGACGACGGACTGGCCGCCCGCCTGGACCGGGAGGCCCGTGGGAGCGGGTTAAGCCTCAATAAGCTCATAAAGAGATTGCTCGCCAAGGCGCTCGGGCTCGGCTCCGCCCAGGCGGAGCGACGCAAGGACTTCGAGCGCTTTTGCGGCGTCTGGTCCTCCAAGGAAGCCGCGGCTTTCCAGGATGCAAACAGGGATTTCGAGAAGGTCGATCCGGAAGACTGGAAGTGAACCGGATACTGCTCGACACCAACGCCTACACGGCCCTGCTCGCCGGAGAGAAGCGTGTGCTCGAGGCCCTGACCGACGCCGACTGCGTCTATCTCTCCGTCATCGTGCTGGGGGAGCTTCACGCTGGATTCCGCGGAGGCGGCAGGCGCGAGGAGAATGAAAAGATCCTGAGGGAGTTCTTAGCGAAGCCGACCGTTTCTCCCTTGCTCCTGAGTCTGGAGACCGCCCAGGTCTTCGGAGAGATCAAGGACCGCCTCAAGCGCGCCGGGACGCCGATCCCGATCAACGACCTCTGGCTGGCGGCGCAGGCCGTGGAGACGGGCTCGGTCCTAGCCACCTACGACGCCCATTTCCAGCGGGTCCCCGGCTTGAGACTCTGGGAATAGACCGGCAACGAGCCTGGGACCGAAGGTCTTACTAGGCCTTCGGTCCCAGGCCAGGGTGGGCCCTCTCCCTCTTGAGAACCTAGGCCTTTCCTGGTACCTTATAGGGACGCAAAGACCCATGTTCAAAAAGGCCCTCGCCTCCTTCCTCTGCGCGGCTCTCCTCCTCACCGGGGCGCCCTCGCCGGGGCTGGTCCGCTCCGCCTTCGCCGCCGACGAGCCCGCCATCGACCCGGCCGCGGCGATGAAGTTCTTCCAGGAGAAGGGCGTGCTCAAGGGCCCCGACGACCCCCAGAAGAACTACTTCATCGACGCCGGCACCGGCAAGCTCAACGAGTTCGGCCGCATCGTCTTCAAGTACTTCAAGGCCGAGACCGACCGCTCGCGCGACTACCAGGAATCCTTCGAGGAGATCCGCAAGACCGGCGAGTTCACCGAGAAGAAGCAGAAGGCGGTCCAGTCGGCCATCAAGGAAGTGCAGGAGCGCTTCGGGGGGATCGACTCGGTGGACCCCGAGGACGGCTTTATGCTCGGCGCCAAGCTCAACGCCATCATGACCGGGGTCATGACCGCGGAGGGGCCCAAGGCGGACTTCACCCGCGTCAACACGCCCGGGGGCTACGTCTTCATGGACGACAAGGGCGTGGCTTTCCGCGCCTCCAAGGCCATGGCCTGCCGCGCCAAGGCCTGGCCCGACGACTACGAGCCCCTGGTCATGAGCCTCAAGAAGTTCGCCGAATTCAAGGCCGAGAAGGAGCAGACGGGCGAATGGGACAACTGGTTCTGCGGCGAGATGAGCGGGGTCACCACTTTCAGCCGGGACTTGGCCGTCCAGCAGAAGCGGATGAACAAGGAGCGCCCGCCCTGCGCGCCCATCGTCCCCGAGACCGGACGCTACAACTTCGAGATGCTGCAGTACAGCTACTGCAAGATGGACACCCAGGTCAGCGAGTTGGACAAGTCTTGGCGCATCGACCGCATGGTGCGCATCGCCCAGCTCCTGGGGAAGCAGTACCGCGACGACCAGTGGTTCAAGGACGCGAAGCTCGAGAGTGACCTGCTGGCCGAGGCCAGGAAGAAGAAGGTCGGCCGCTACGACGGGGTCTGCGGCCGCGAGGCCGCCGACGTGCTCGACCTCGTCGATTGCCGCCTCGCCAAGCGCGTCGAGTACCTCGGCCAGGCCAAGGAGAAGCTCGCCCTCTTCAAGAGCCGGATGCAGCGCTTCTCCGGGGCGGACTCCATCTCCAACGAGGACGTGGAGGGGATGCGGGGCACCGAGTTCCTCGTCTCCAAGTACGTCTTCCTGACCTTCCTGGAGACCCAGCGCTTCCACACCGTCAACCAGGCCGAGAGCCTCGGCTATGAGTTCCAGACCGACCCGGCCACCGGCAAGCTCGCGCTCAAGGAGATCAAGGACGGGCCGGACGCCAAGGCCCTGGAGGACTCCCTCAAGGACGCCCCGGTGGACAAGGCGAGCCGGGAGGCCTACAAGAAGCGCAAGCTCGACATCGCCAGGAAATTCCTGGGCCTCATGAACGTCTTCCGGGGGCTGGAGTCGGATCTGATCGACGCGGACCTGGGCAGCGCCATGGGCACCTTCTCCGCGGGCCTTCAGTCGGCGCAGAAGCGCCTGGGCGAGATCGGCCTGGACTTCCAGCTCTACTCGGCCATGCCCGGCCTGCTCAAGGTGGCCAAGGACGAGAATTCCGGGCTGACTCCGGCCGTGTCCTGGGGAGGCGCCAAGCTCGTCAACAGGATCTCGAAGCTCTGGGGCGGCGACGCGGCGGCGGGCTACCTCAAGAACCGCCAGCTCCTGGACCGCTACCACCCCGGCATCAAGAACGTCTTCAACCTCATCGCCGCCGGCGACTTCAAGGGGGCCCGCGCCGCCGTCATCTCCATGGACCCCGAGGCGGCCCGGACGCACTCCCAGACCGGCCTGGGCGGAGGGGGGGAGCTCTCCGACGCGCAGACGCTCCAGGCCGTGCTCAAGAAGACGCAGGAGACGCTCACCGGGGTCACCAAGGTCCACGTCTGGACCGGGCTGGCCGTCAACATCGTGGTCTGGTCCGCGGTGCTGGCCGTCGCCGCGCCGGTGGCCAGCGCGGCCCTCTCCGGCGTGGCCCGCATGGCCTTCAGCGCGGCCAACACGGTGGCCGCCTACGGCAAGGTGGGCAAGGCCGTCTCCTTCGCCCTGCGCGTGACCGGGGAGGTGGCCGAGCACGCGGCCATCCGCCTCCAGACCCTGAGCCCGGCCGCGGACAAGCTTTACGGCTCGACGAAGACGCTGCGGGCCATGGAGGCCGCGGGGGTGCGCTTCGTCAACGCCTCGGGACGCATGGCCGCCTTCTCCCTGCTCCTCTCCGGACCCATCTCCGGGGTCATGGGCGCCGGGACGCACGCCTACGAGACCCACCTGGGCAAGGACCACTCGCCCTTCTCCTCCGCGGCCGAGGCCTTCCTGATGGGCTATCAGCAGGGCGCCCATTGGGCCACGGATTCCTGGCACCCCCTGCTCCTCTACGTCGGCCTGCCCTCCAGCGCCTTCGAGGGCACCAAGCTGGCCGGCGTGGCCGACAGCGTGGCCGGCAGCGGCCTGGTCGGGAACATGAACACCCTCGCCGGCGCGGGCCTGGAGAGGGCCGGCGCCCACGGCGCGGCCTCGTGGCTCGGGGAGCTGAGCCTCCAGAATCTGGCCAAAGGCGGAGGCCTGCGCTCGGCCCTCGCCACGGGCCTGGGCATGGCCGACAACATCGGCAAGTACTACATCGTCAGCGCCGCGGCCGGGGAAGCGGGCCGCCAGTATAGCTGGCGCTTCAACCGCGTCGACGTCGACAACGCGGAGCGGGCGATCAAGCGCGCGGAGGCCGAGGCCCAGCAGTGGATGCAGGCCCCCATCTGGCTGGCCATCCCCGTGTTCCCGGCCAAATACGAGGTCCAGGCCCAGGCGGCCCAGCGCAGCCATCAGGGGATGAAGGAATACAAGGAATCCGGCGAACTGCACCTCATCGCCAACGCGGCCGCCGACATCACGGAGCTTCCCCTCAAGAAGACCCCCGAGGTGCCGGCGATGCAGAAAGTCTTCAACCTGCGCTGGCGCGGGGAGTCCGGCGAGCACGGCAAGTTCCGCGTGAGCAAGGAGATGAAGTACGAGGCCATCCGCGAGGAGCTCCCCAACGCGATCAAGGGCGGCTCCACGGGCGTCCGGATCGACCCCCTGGCGGTCAATCCGATGGAGTACTACCGGGTCAGCGAGATGGGGGACAACCAGAAGGTCGGCCGCCTCTACGTCAACGACGAGGTGCGCGACCAGGCCCAAGGGCTCTTCGAGAAATCCATCCTCAAGAACGCGAAGCTGGCCGAAGGCATACTCTCGGCCAAGACCGGCACGCGCCTCGACGGCTTCGGCACGGTGCGCCCCGGACACCAGGAGGAGGTGGCGCGCATCCTCTACCGCGCCGGCAAGGAAGGAACCTCGGCCGTGCCCAAGGCCCAGCTCGAGGCCAGCACGAAGCTTCTCAAGCCCTATCTGGAATCGGAGGAACTCGTCAGCGGCAAGGCCAAGGAACTCCTCTCCGCCCTGCAGAAGAACGCGACCCCGGGCAAGGATTTCCAGAGCCTCGTCGAGAACATGATGCAGCGCACCCAGCAGTGGAAGGGCAACCAGGGCGGCGCCCACCCGGATTCCTCCAAGAGCTACGTGGATCTCCTGGGAGAGTTTCGCCGGCAGGCCGCCTCCAAGAAGGGCGGGCTCTCCCCGGCTGAGAGCGCGGTGGTCGGCAAGACCATCGAATACCTGGAGACCATCCACCAGCGCTTCCAGTATTTCAACAAGACCGAGACCTTCACGGCGCGGGTCAAGTCCGCGCTGGAGGCCATCGCCACCGAGTACAAGGGCGGTTCCGCTCCCAACGCCCAGGTCTCCAACGCGGTGGAGGGCTTCCTGCGCCAGACCTTGGAGTGGGCGACCAAGAACCGCTCCGCCGGGGAGGCGGTGCTGAGGGTGGGCGAGAACCCCAAGGGCCTAAAGCCCGGGGATTTCCTGAGCTTGATGGGCAACCTCAAATCCCAGGCCGAGGCGCTCAAGCCCCAGCTCTCCAAGGCGGACTACAAGGTGGTCGAGAACGCGGTCCGGGAGCTGGAGGCCGCGCCCTGGCTCCTGCACGACTCCAAGGGCACGAACCTGCAGGGCTGGAGGCCGGAGCAGTTCGAGGGCATGATGTACTTCCTCTACTCGCTCTCCCACAAGGGCACGAGCGCGAGCGAGGTGGTGCGCACCTTCCTGATGATGAAGACGGGCGCGGGCAAGACGCTCATCGCCTACGAGGGGCTTCTGCCCATCGCGGACGCCGACGCCGCCAGCCGCGGCAAGAAGACGATCTTCCTCACCGTTCAGTCGAACCTGGAGTCCCAGGCGCGCATCGAGTTCCGCAGCATGAAGAAGCTCTCGACAAAGATGCAGATAGACACCTGGGAGAACTTCAAGACCCGCATCGCCCAGGGCAAGCTCAAGTCCGACGGCGGGCCCGACGACTGGTGGATACTCGGAGACGAGATGGACGGCGCCGCGCTCCAGCCGGCCCTGACCATCGGCGAGACCACGGCCTCGGTGTCCAAGGAATCCATGGGCTACCGGATGCTCAAGGGCATCGGCAAGCGCATGGAGGTCCTGCTCGACCGGGGGCCCGCCGAGGTCAAGAACAGGCTCGAAGCCCAGGTGCGCCGCCAGCAGACGGTCCTGGAGGGCATGGAAGCCGGCGAGGGGAAGGCGGGCCTTCAGGAAAACGCCAAGACCCTCCTGCGCATGACCCGGGAGCTCGACCTCCTTCAGACGAAGGCCTACACGCAGTCGGAGAACAAGTCCCAGGCGCTCCAGCGCGGCCGGGGCTGGCTCAAGCGCCTGACCCAGGAGCGCGGGGACGCGGGGAGCATCGCCGAGCTCCAAGAACTGGTCGGCTCGCTCGAGAAGACCCCGCAGGCCAAGGCCGCCGACCCCATGGCGCGGCTCGACGGCAAGCTCCGCGACCTCTGGACGGCCCAGAACCAAGCGGACCTCGTCCGGGTGGAGGGAAAGATACAGTCCCTGGTCTCCAAACAGCACTCCATCATGGACTCCATGGGATCCGCCGACGGCGGCGCCCTGGGCGAGCTGAGGGCGGCGGGCGAGGACATCCTCCAGACCGTGGCCCAGCGCAAGACGCTTTCCGCCGCGGACGGAAAATTCACCTCCCGGCAGATGAAGCTGATGCTCCGGGAGCAGAGGTCGGTGCTCGTGCAGTCGGAGGGCGCGGGAGAGGCGGCCATCAAGCATCTCAGGAGCCTGGCCGACGCGGCCCAGCGCTCGGGCAAGCCGTCCTTGGCCTCGGAGTATAAGGCCCAGGCCGCGCGCATAGCCCAGGACGCCGTGACCGCGAGAGAAGGCATCCAAGCCAACGCCAAGAGCATCTCGGAGGCGGTCCAAGCCCGCCGGCCCGGCTGGGAGACCAAGGTCCGGGAGCTGATCTCCGAGCGCGAGGTCCTCGTCGGAAAAGCGGTGGCCAGGGAGAACCCGATCTACGAGATATTCGGCCGCATGCGCCAGGACATGTACTCCATGGTCCGCTCCACGATCCGGGTCCAGGACGATTCCGTGGCGCTCAGGGAATCCCCCAAGAAGGCCGGGCAGGCGCTCAAGAACTCCGCGGAAAGCTTCCTGGCCAAGGTCCAGGCGCTCGCCCGCGGCGAGAAATCCGTCGAGGCGCTGGTGGCCGAAGCGAAGGCCCATAAGTCCGCCTGGGATGCCAAGGCCGAGAAGGTCTCCAAGATGCTCGAGACGCCGCAGAATGCGAGGCATGAACAGCTCCTCGCCGAGCGGGGGAAGGCCTACGAGGCCCTCTGGCGCGCGGAGGGGGATCTGCGCTCAGCCAAGGCCGAGTTCGAGGCCGCGGACCCGGGGGCCAAGGCCGCTCTCAAGAACAAGGTCGCCTCGGTCCAGAAGACCGTGGACTCGATGAGCGGCAGGGTGTCGGAGCTCCACCGCACGCTCTCGGCCTACGAGGGCCCTCAGAGGGACGCGGTGCGCTCCGCCCTCAGGGACCTCCTGGGCGAGTCCCGGCAAACGGCGGGCGCCTGGGAAGCGAAGATATCCACGCTCAAGGGTCCCCAGGCCGACGCCCTGCGCTCGGAGATGCGCTCCTGGCAGACCCAGTGGGAGAGCCAGCTCAAGAGGCTCGATTTCACCTCGGAGAGGGCCAACGCCGCGCTCCAGCGCCGCATCGACGGGGTGGGGACCGGGGAGCTGGCCGCGCGCTACGCGCTCAAGTGGACGGGCGCGCGCTGGG
>CAYWAR010000042.1:0-12238 GCA_964455765.1 uncultured Elusimicrobia bacterium | reverse complement strand
GCGGGCAGATCGGGCAGGTCGAGCAGTGCCCGGCGGCCCAAAATGGTGGCCCGCTCGATCACGTTGCGCAATTCGCGCACATTGCCCGGCCAGGCGTAGGCCCGCAGGGCGGCCAAGGCGGCGGGGGTGAACCCGGCAAAGACCCGGTGGTTGTTGCGGGAGAAGGACGCCAGCATGGCCCTGAGCTCCGCGATGCGCAGGTCCGCGTTGCCGTCGCCCGTCTGCGTCTTCTGAAGCTCGAGAGTTCCGGTCCCGAAGCCTGACACGCGCTGCTGGGCGTCTTGGAGGGCCGCTTTGAAGCGCTGCTTGGCCTCTTCCGTGGTCCGCAACTGCCGGTCCGCCGCGTCGAAGGCGGCCTTGGCGGCGTCGACCTCCCGCTTGGCCGTTTCAGCGGCCCGCCGGGCCGGGTCCGGGACATAGCCGCTCTTGGAGGTCGTGGCCCCGCCGAAATGGGGCTGTTTGCATAGAGTCCCCTGGGGGTCGGCCGGGGGCATGGGGGGGCAGGCGTTGAAGCCGCTCTCGAAGCCGCCGTATTGGCCGTGCGCGGACTTGGCCATGGATATCTGGGATTTGAGCTGGCCGTGGGCGTCCTTCACCCGGGTCTGCGCGCCTTCGGCCTTCGCGATCGCCTCATCGACCTTGGCGGCGCTCTCGAGCCCGGCCTGGCCGAGGGCCTGGGCGCTCTGATGCAGGCGGGTAAGGCTCTGATGGATGCCCGCGATCGTCGAGTCCATCTTGACCGAGGCCGCGGCCGCGCTGGCCCCCACCAGCCCGCCGGCGTTCTCGGCGAGCTTGTAGGCGCGCTTGAGCCGGACGCCCTCGCCGGTCAAGGGAGGGGGCGGCGTCGAAAAAGCCGGCTGGGAGGACTGGATCTGGCCGCGCGCGGAGGCCGCCGGAGCGCCGAGAGCGGACTTGGGCCGGCAGTCCCCGGCGTTTCCCAACTCCGACTCGTAGCCCGAGGGGTCCTCGGAGGACTTCGGCGCCTGCGCGGTCCCGTCGCCGGGCTGAAGCCCGTTCTTGAACTTGCCGAGCTTGTCCCCGGACTTGGTCTCCCGCTCGGAATCATCGCGCAGGCCCTTGGGGCTCGAACAGCCCTCGGCGCCGGAGAGCTTTTGACCCGGCGTCTCGCCGGAGGAGGAGGGCGTGTCGGCCGAGCTCTTGCCCGCGCCCGAGGACGGCTGGCCGGCGGGATCCTTGCCGGCGGAGGAGGCCGGGTCGGCCGCGTCCTTGCCGGAGCCCTTGCCCTCCTCTCCGCCCTGGGGGGCTCCGCCCATCTGCGGCATCTCGTTCTTCTTCTCCGGGCAGGGCTGGCCCTGGGTGCGCGGACTCCCGTCCGGACAGCGGCTCTCCGGGGGCGTCCGCGTCGAATTCCGCTTGAAGTCCACGGGCGTGGACCCGGAGTATTCGGGCGGCTTGGTGTCGTCGGAGGGATGATAGGCCGGGACGGCCGCGGGCTGGGGCGGCGGAGCCGGGGCCGGGACGGCGGGCGCCGTCTGTTTGGAGGGCTGGAGCGTCTCGGCCGGAGGAGGGGGCGCGGGCTCCCTGTATTGCGGAGCGTACTGCTGCCCAGCCCAGGAAGGCGAGAGCGCCCCCGCCAGCAAGCCCACGATGATCTTGTTCCCCATCCCTATTCGATAACAGGAAGAGCCGGGCCTGTCAAGGGACTTTCTGATCGAATCTGCTATACTTGGGCCCGATGTGAGAGGCTCCCGATGACCTTCATGAAGGGGTTCGTGCGCCGGGTGCATTTCGTGGGCATCGGCGGGGTGGGGATGAGCGGCATCGCCCAGGTGCTGCTCAACCTCGGATTCGAGGTCTCCGGCTCCGATTTAAAGGAAACCGAAGTCACCCGGAGGCTGGCGCAGGCCGGCGCCAAGGTTTTCCTGGGACATAAAGCCTCCGCCGTGGGGAAGGCCCAAGTCGTGGTCGTAAGCTCCGCGGTGTCACCCTCCAATCCCGAGGTCGCCGCCTCCCGCAAGCTCGGCATACCGGTGGTGGCGCGCGCCGAGATGCTCGCCGAGCTCGCCCGGCTCAAGAAGACCGTCACGGTCTCCGGCTCCCACGGGAAGACCACCACCACCTCGATGGTGGCCATGGCCCTTTCCGCGGCCGGAACGGACCCCACGATGATCATCGGCGGCCAACTGGCCAACATCGGGTCCAACGCGCGCTTGGGGACCGGGGAGTACCTGGTCGCCGAGGCCGACGAATCCGACGGCTCCTTCCTGCGCCTGCTCCCGCTGGCCGCGGTGGTGACGAACATCGATTCCGACCACCTCGATTTCTACGGGGACATGGAGAAGCTCAAGGCCGCTTTTCTGGAGCATCTGCATCGCCTGCCCTTCTACGGGGCGGCGGTGCTCTGCGCCGACGACCCGGTGCTCCGCGGGCTCATCGGCAAGGTCCAGCGGCCGATCATCACTTACGGCCTCGGCCCAGCCGAGTGGAGCGCGGAGGTTTCCGAGTCGGGTTCCGAGGGTTTGCTCGGAGGGGTCCGTCTGCGCGTGCGGCACCGGGGCAAGAGCGCCGGCGCGTTCCGCTTGAGAGTCCCCGGGCGGCACAACGCCTCCAACGCCCTGGCCGCGGTCGCGGTGGGCGCCTATCTCGGCCTCGACCTCAAGCGTGTTTTCCAGGGGCTGGAGGAGTTCCGCGGGGTCGGACGCCGCCTCGAAGGGCTGGGCGAGGCCGGGGGCGTGGCCTTCATCGATGATTACGGCCATCATCCCACCGAGATACGCGCCACGCTCAAGGCCCTGCGCTCTGGAGCCCCGGGGCGGAGGATCATCGCCCTCTTCCAGCCGCACCGCTTCTCCCGGACCAAGCTCCTGCACCGGGAGTTCGGCCCCGCGCTCAAGGCCGCCTCCAAGGTCTTCGTCATGGAGGTGTACCCGGCCGGGGAAGCCCCCATCCCGGGCGTGGATTCCGGGCTGATCCTCAAGTCCGCGCGCAAGGCCGGGGTGGACGCCCATCCCTTCTCCCGGACCGTGGACCTGGTGCGGGAGCTGCGCGCGGGGGACATCGTCCTGACCCTCGGAGCGGGGGATGTCTGGAAGGTCGGCCTCGACCTCCTGCGCCGCCTCGACAGCACCCTGCTCTCATCGGTATGACGCTCTCCTTGCGCGAACAGAATGGCCCAAGGTAAAGAAACTCCGGGGAAAGGGAAGCTCCTGTTGGGGATGCTGTTCATGGGGCTGAGCGGGACCGCGGCGTTGATATATCTGGCGCGCCAACCCAAGGCTCCGGCGGGAGGGGGGCCGCGTCCCGACGACATGGTAGCCATCGACATGGGTCCGGCCGCCTTCGAGACCCTGGCCAGTTCCTGGGGGGGGAGGGCCGGCATGCCGTCCTCGGACCTGCTGGGCAGGGAGCGCAGGGAGCCCTCCGTTGGTTTGACCGCGGCCCCGGTCTATACCCAGGACTCCACCGACACGGTCACCGCCGCGGTCCCTGCGCAAGGCCCGGGCGAGGAACGGGGCGCGCGCGCCGCGGCCCGGCCCCCGGCCCCCGCCCCGCCTCGCGCGCCCTCGGCCGAGCTCGATGAGAAAGAGAAGAACAAGCTCGGCTCCGTGGTGGGGCGCCTCGATGAGAACGGGACCAAGAAGCTGGCCGAATCCGGCACCTTGCTCACCCGCGCGGTGGAGAAATTGCTCGACCACCCCAAGCTCGTGGGCTTCCTCCTCAACAACAAGACGCTGGCCAAGGGCTTCATGAAGACCGGCCTGACGCCCAAGCTCTGCAAGGACCCCAAGGCCCTGGCCTCCTGGATGGCGGACACCAAGAGCTCCGAAGGGGTCGGGATGTACATGAAGACTTTCCAGAAGGCCTTGCAGAAGCCCGAGACCGCGGGCGCGATCGTGGGCAGCGAGTTGGCGAAGACCGTTTTCGATGAATGCGGCGCGGTCAATACCCTGACCCACGACCCCTCCCTGGTCAAGGAAGTGGCCATCGGCAACCCGGGTTTCTTCATGATGCTGGGCGACCCCGCCCTGGCCGGAGCCCTGGCGGCCAATCCCCAGGCCATGGCGGCGGTGGGGGACATGCAGTCCTCCTCCACGAAGAGTCCGTGAAGTTCGACCAGCATTTCCTCATCGACGGGGAGACGGCCGACCGCATCGTCTCCGCCGCGGCCCTGCGCCCCGGAGAATCCGTTCTGGAGATCGGCCCGGGGAAGGGAGTGCTCACCGAGCGGCTCCTGGCCTCGGGCGCCCGGGTCCGGGCCGTGGAGATAGACCGCTCCCTGGCCGCGGCCCTGCGAGAGCGTTTTGGGCCCGCGGGCCTGGAGGTGGTGGAGGCGGATTTCCTGCGCGCCGACCCGGCGGCTCTGGGGACCCCCGACGCGGTGGTCTCCAATCTCCCCTATTCCGTGGGCACCCACATGCTCCGCCGCCTCTTCGTCTGGCCGGTCTGGAGGCGGGCCGTTCTCATGTTCCAAAAGGAGGTCGCACGCCGCGTCCTCGCGCAGCCCGGAGGGAAGGGCTACGGCCTGCTGGCCCTCTCGACGCTCATCCACGCCGACGCGGAACCCGTTTGCGACGCGCCCCGCGCCTGCTTCCAGCCGCCGCCCAAGGTGGACTCGGCGGTGGTGCTCCTCTTCCGCCGCGAGAAACCCCGCTTGCCGGAGGGAGTCGGGGAGGAGGGCTTCTTTCGCGTCGCCCGGGCGGCGTTCAGCCAGAAGCGGAAGATGGCGGCCAAGTCGATCGCCTCCGCGCTGGGCGTCCCGAAGGAGGAAGTCTGGGCCGCGCTGGAGGGATGCGGGGTGCCGCGTTCGGCCCGGGCCGAGGAGATCGGCCCCGAGGCTTTCTCGGCGCTGGCCCGAAGTCTCCGCGGATTTGATAAAATATGACGGATTATGCGGAGGTTTCGGCCCTTCGGAAAGGCGGGGGGCCGATCCAGTCCAGGGCTTTGAGGGCTTCCCCGTAGAGGGCGTCGACGGAAACGTCCCGGCAGGAGCCCCACTCGCCGGAGACGGAGCTGAAATGCCCCGACTCCGGCGGATACATCCATACGGTTCGGGTGTAGCGGCTCAACGGGCTCACGGTCGGGGTGCCCACCGCGGCGGCCAGATGCGCGGTCCCGGTGGCGTTGGTGAGCAGGAGGTCGAGGCGGGAGAGGAGCGCGGCCGTGGTTTCCAGGGCGAGGCCCGAAGCCACGGGAGCTCCGCCCTCCACCCGGGCGGCGATGGCGCGGACCTCGCGGTCCTCGCCCGGCCCGGCGAGGAAGAGGAGGGCCGAGCCCCGGGCTTTGAGGCGGGAGGCGAGCTCGATGAAGCGCTCCTCGGGCCAGCGGTTGTCGAATTTCTTGAAGTTGCCTGGGAAAACGCCGAGCAGGGGCCGCGCCCCGACGGAGCGCGGAGTCGGCGCTCCCCGCGGGTATGCGGGTCCCGCAGGCCGAGCCCCGGATAGGCCCGTGTCCGTGAGTATCCGTTCGGCTTCTGCGTATGCCGTTTCTGGGACCCGCACCTTGAGTTTCGCCCGGTACGGGGCCCCGAAGGCCGCGGCCAGGCGGGCGTAGCGTTCGAGCATGTGCTCGGCCTCCGCTGGAGCGTCGATGAGCAGGTCGAAGGACGAGTTCCCGCGTTTCTTCGAGAAGGCGGCCTTCACCCGGGCCCGGGAGAGCCCCGCCAGCGTCCAGGCGGAGCGGGAGAAGGCGGGATTGAGGTCGATGAGGAGATCGGCCCGCTCCCGGAGGAGCTCGGCGGCGACGGCGATGTTGCGCAGGGGACTGTGGATGCGTCCGAGCACGCGGAAGCCGTCGATGTCCGCGATGAGGCGCGCGGCCGAGGCCCCGCGCTCTCCGGTGAAGAGGATGATCTTCGCGTGCGGGAAGCGGCCGCGAAGAGCGGCGAAGAACGGCGTCGCGGCGAGCAAGTCGCCCAGGCGCCCGATCCAGACCAGGCGTATGAGGCGGACATCGTCGAGCGGGATGGAAGGCATCGGCAACGCATTCTATCATTGAGACGCGTGCCGACACCAAGGAGCTCAGTATGATCACGACGGGGGAATTCCGCGAAGGACTCATCTACGAGGACGGCTCTCAGATCCTCGAGATCATCCATTACCAGCATCACCGCAAGTCGCAAGCGCGCGCCGTGGTGCGCATCAAGGCCCGCGACGTGCACAGCGGCGGCATCGGCGAGAAGTCCTACTCCTCCGACGATAAGTTCCGCGAGGTGGACGTGCGCAAGAAGGACTTCCAGTTCCTCTACGGGGAAGGGGATACCCTCCACTTCATGGACACCGAGTCCTACGAGCAGGAGACGCTGCCTAAGTCGAAGCTGGGGGAGCAGTCGCGCTTCCTGACGGAGAACATGGAGGTCATCGGGGTCTATTTCAACGGGGCCTTCCGCACGGTGACCCTCCCGGCCAACGTGGTCATGACCGTGACCTCCGCCGAGCCCGGCTTCAAGGGCGACTCGGTCTCCAACCTGATGAAGAAGGCCGTGCTGGACACAGGCATCGAGATCAAGGTGCCGCTCTTCATCAAGGAAGGCGATCAGGTGCGGGTGGACACGCGGACCGGGGAATATGTCGAAAGGGTATAGGAAGGACGAAGGCTTCACGAAAAAGAACTCGGCCCCTCGAACGGAGGCATCCCCCCGCGGGGGGGACGCCGGCGCATGATAAAGGCTGTAATATTCGACATCGACAATACGCTGACGGACTTCATGCGCATGAAGCGCGCCTCCGTGGACGCCGCCGTGGAAGCCATGATCGACGCGGGGCTCAAGGTCGAGAAATCCGCGATGGTGAACAAGATCTTCGACATCTACTGGAAGGACGGGGTCGAGGACCAGCGGATATTCGACAAGGTGCTCCTCAAGGAGTTCGGCTCCATCGACTACAAGATCCTGGCCTCGGGCATACTCGGCTACCGCCGGGCCAAGGCGGGTTCCCTGACCCTCTATCCGCACACCAAGATGACGCTCATCGAGCTCATGCGCTCGGGCATACGCTGCGCGGTCATCTCCGACGCCCCCAAGCTCGAGGTGTGGCTGCGCATCGTGGGCCTGGGCCTGCACCACTACTTCGACCCGGTCATCACCTCCGAGGACTTCGGGGTGAAGAAACCCGCGCCCCAGCCCTTCCGCAAGGCGCTGGAGTTCCTGGACACCCGTCCCGAGGAGACGCTCATGGTCGGGGATTGGGCGGATAGGGACATCGCCGGGGCGAAGTCCCTGGGCATCAAGACCGCCTGGGCGAAATACGGGAACACCTTCGACACCAAGGACTCGGGGGCGGACTACGTCCTCGAGGACATCGTGGAGCTGCTCGACATCGTGCGCAAGGAGAACGCCGCGGATGCCAAGGTCTGAAAGGCCCACTCTTCAACGGCTGAAAATCCGCCGCAAGGCCATCCTTCGCATCGCCGCCGGACACGGGGCGCGAGATGTCCGCCTTTTTGGTTCGGTCGCCCGAGAGGAAGCCGGTCCCCGGAGTGATGTGGATTTTCTTGTGAGGATGGAGAAGGGACGGGGACTGCTCGATCTGGTCGGGCTATGGCAGGATCTCGAAGAATTCCTGGGCTGCAAGGTCGATGTCTTGACCGACGGAGGGGTAAGCCCGTATCTTCGGGATAGGATTTATCAGGAGGCTCGGCCATTATGAGAGATGATCGAGCTTATCTCCTTCACATCCGCGACTGTATTGAAAGGATTCTGGCCTATACGCGGGACGGCAAGAGAAAATTCCTATCGGACCCAAAAACCCAAGATGCGGTGGTGCGCAACATCGAAGTTATCGGAGAAGCAGCGAAGAATGTTTCCAAGGCGTTCAGGACCCGCCATGAGGCTATCCCCTGGAAGAAAATGGCCGGGATGCGCGACAAAATGATCCATGACTATTTCGGCGTCAACCTTGAGATAGTCTGGCAGGTCGCCAGACGCGAATTGCCTTCCCTGCGCAAAGAAATCGAGCACATTTTGAAATTGGAGGTTTCTTGAGCTATTCTCGGTTTCGGTCGCGTTCCGTCGCGGCCGCTCTCCTCCTCCTGCTGGCCTGTCCGGACGCGTGGGCGATTCGGGCGGAGAAGATGTATGGGGTGCTATCAACAGGGCAATCTCTTGAGGTGGTTGCGGGGGAGGCGCTAGTACGATTTGATCTTGCAATCTCGACTTCTGCCCGACTAGATACGCTCAGTTCGATCGGGGCGCTGCTCATCCAGGAATTCAGTTCAGGATGGCTTCATGTGAGGCTTCCTGAAAGGATGCCCGTGTCAGTCGGTTTGAACCAATTAAGAAGCCTTCCGGGAGCGGTCAGTGCGGCGCCCAATCGAATATTTCGGGCGTTGCGATTCCCCAATGATCCGCTGGCCTCTGGACAGTGGCACTTCTCTAACATAAGCGCCAATTCGGCATGGGAGTACGAGGTGGGGACTTCCAGCTTGGTTACTATTGCAGTAATGGATTCCGGCATACAGGGGACCCACCCGGATCTCTCTGGAAAACTTATTTCCGCTCAAAGTCGTTCCTTCGACCCGAATACTGGAGCTATTACCGGCAGTGATCCCCTGATTCCTGCTTGTGAGCATGGGACTGAAGTGGCGGGCGTCGCCGCCGCATCGACCAATGACGGCGTCGGTGTAGCGGGCATGTCTTGGGGAGCGAAGCTGGTGTCGTTGAAAGTCTTCGCAGATGCGGACTGCAACTCTGTGTGCTGCTCGCCGGCAGGAGATTGTTCGTCGGGGGGAAATACCTGCGGCACGAGCGAGACGACGATGAGCAAGGCGATCGATTACGCCCGCACGAGTTTGCACAATCAGTTCGGGATAGGCAAAGTCGTCTTGAATATGAGTCTTGGAGCCGGCAATAACTGCGGTGCGACAGACGCCCTGCTGCCCACTGCGGTCTCCAACGCCGTGGCCGCCGGGCTGGTGCTGGTGGCGGCGGCGGGTAACGACGGAGGAGACGTCAACTCCCCGGGCAATTGCGCCGGGGTCATGCCGGTCGGGATGACCGATAAGGGCAATAACGTGGACTCCCGCTCCTGTCGGGGGGCGGCGATGACGGCCAGCGGAGTCGTGGCACCTGGAGTCGCTTTGACAACCACCCACCTCAACGGAGGCTACACCGCCTCGGCCACCGGGACCTCCTTCGCCGCTCCGGTGGTCTCGGGCTTGGCCGCGCTCATCCTCTCCGCCCGGCCGGATTTCACCCCGACCCAGGTCAAGGACACCCTGCGCAACTCGGCCTCCTCCATCGGGGTGGCCTCCGCGCGGGCCGCCGAGGCCCAGGCGGTGCCGCTCGGGGCCGTGGCGGGCGCGGGCCTGGTCAACGCCTATAAGGCCGTGCGTCTGGCCGTCACGGGCTCGGCGGCGTTTGAGGGAGACGAGAAAGCCATCGCCTTCCCCAATCCCTTCCGGCCCACCGAGCACGGGGCCGTCACCATCTCCGTGCCCAAGTCCTTGCAGGGGCGGAGCCTGAAGATCAAGGTCTATACCATGGACGGCCAGTTCGTGCGCGAGCTGACGGGACAGTCCTGGGACGGGAGGAACAACAACGGCAACCCCGTGGCTTCCGGCGTCTACATCTTCCTGGTCAAGACGGACAACGGGACGCAGCGCGGGCGCGTCGCCGTGCTCCGTTGAGCGCGGGAAAAGTTTATATGATCGCCTATAATAAGACGCGCGGCGTCGAGGTCGCCTCCCGAGTGGAGCGCGCGGACACGGCCGGGACGCGCATGAAGGGCCTTCTCGGGCGGGATTCGATGGAGCCCGGGGAAGGGATGTGGATCATGCCCTGTTCGATGATCCACACGCTCTTCATGCGCTTCCCCATCGACACGCTGTTCCTCGGCCGCGACCTGCGCGTGCGCAGGGTCGTCGAAGGGCTTGCGCCCTGGAGATTCTCCCCGTGGGTATTCTCGGCCCACAGCGTGCTGGAACTGGCGGGGGGGTCGCTGAAGGGGTCGGTGCGGGTCGGGGACGAATTGGAATTCAAGCGGAGCGCCGTCGACCAAAGCGCGGAGTCGCAAGAAGGATGATGGAGAAACAGAAAACGAGTTCTCAGACGCCTTCCTCTATGCCTTCTTGCGAACCCGCAAGATTCACGACTTCTTCAGGCATAGAGATCAAGCGCGTTTACGGACCCCCCGAGGGGCCCGACACCCGCGACCCCGCCTATGAGGCGGAAAAGCTCGGCTCCGCCGGGCGGCCTCCCTACACCCGCGGCATCCAGGAGACGATGTACCGCGGCCGGACCTGGACGATGCGCCAGTACGCGGGCTTCGGCACCGCCTCCGAGACGAACAAGCGCTTCCGCTGGCTTCTCAAGGAGGGCCAGACCGGGCTCTCCACGGCTTTCGACCTTCCCACGCAGATGGGCTACGACTGCGACCATGAACGGGCCAAGGGCGAAGTGGGGCGCGTCGGGGTGCACATCGGGACCTTGGCGGACATGGAGGAGCTCTTCTCCGGCATCCCCATGGGCGAAGTCTCGACTTCGCTGACCATCAACGCCACCGCTTCCGTCCTCCTCGCATTCTATGTCGCCGCGGCGCGCAAGACCGGAGCCTCTCCGGGCGGCCTGCGCGGCACGCTCCAGAACGACATCCTCAAGGAATACATCGCGCGGGGCACCTACATCTTCCCGCCGGACTCCGGCCTGCGCCTGGCCGTGGACGCCATCGAGCATTCGGTCCGCCATCTGCCCAAGTTCCATCCCATCTCCATCTCCGGCTACCACATCCGGGAGGCCGGCTCGGACGCGGTCCAGGAGATCGCCTTCACCTTCGCGGACGCGGAGGCCTACATCCGGGCCCTGCTCGAGCGCGGCATGTCCATCGACGATTTCGGCCCCCAGCTCGCCTTCTTCTTCGGCTGCCACAACCATTTCCTCGAGGAGATCGCCAAGTTCCGCGCCGCCCGCCGCCTCCGGCACCGGCTCATGTCGCGCGACTACGGGGCCAAGGACCCGCGCACGCTCAAGCTGCGCTTCCACGTCCAGACCTGCGGCTCCACCCTGACCAGCCGCCAGCCCATGAACAACGTCATGCGCGTGGCGGTGCAGGCCATGGCCGCCGTGCTGGGGGGCTGCCAGTCCCTGCACACCAACTCCTACGACGAGGCGCTCGCCCTTCCGACCGAGGAAGCCGCCCAGCTCGCCCTGCGCACCCAGCAGGTGCTCGCCCTGGAGACCGGGGTCACCGACACCGTGGACCCCGTGGCCGGGGCGTACGCGGTCGAAGCCCTGACCGACGAGCTCGAGGGGCGCATCGAGGCGCTGCTTGGGCGCATCCGCTCCATGGGGGGGATGCTCCCCGCCATCGCCAAGGGCGTCGTCCAATCGGAGATACAGGAGAGCGCCTACCGCTACCAGCGGGAGATCGAGACCGGACGGCGCAAGGTGGTCGGGGTCAACTCTTTCGAGCTCAAGGAGAAGAAGCCGACGCGCATCCTGAAGCTCTCTCCCAAGCTGGAGGGGCTCCAGCGCAAGAGGCTCGCGTCCTTCAAGCGGACCCGCGACGGCAAGGCCGCCCTCCGCGCCCTGCGCGAGCTCGAAGCCGCCGCGCGCCGGCCGGGGGAGAACCTCTTCCCCAGGATCCTGGCCTGCGTGGAGGACCGCGCGACCCTGGGCGAGATCTGCGATGCGCTCCGCTCCGTTTTCGGAGAGCATTCCGGGAGCTGACCACGCGATGCCCGAAGACCTCCAGACAAGCTCAGGGGAGGATATCGACGGGATACTGTCCGACCTGGACAGCATCCTGCTCGACCTGACCGGGTCCTCCCTCACCCCGGCTGACAACGCCGCCCTGGAGAGTCTGACGCTCTCCCTGTCCCATCCCGTCCCCGCCGTCCCGCCCCAGCCGATCGTCTTGGCCCCGCCGGCGCCCGCGGCGCCCGTTCAACAGCCGGCGGTGAAACCGCCGGCTCCGGTTCCTGTAGTAAAGCCCGTTCAACCCGCCGTTGTCGTTTCTAAACCGGCGGCCGCTCCGCCCGTGCAGCCTTCCGTTCCTAAGCCTGCGCCCAAGCCGACTCCTCCTCCGGCGCCCGTCGTTAAACCCGCCGCTGCGGCGGCGCCGGGCCAGACCCCTTCCGCTGCGAAGCCACCGGCGCCCGCGGCGCCCGTTCAACAGCCGGCGGTGAAACCGCCGGCTTCGGTTTCTCCAACTCCTGCCGTAAAACCCGTTCAAGCAACGGGCGCCGCCGCGGCGGCGGCGGTGGTGACGGTGCGGCCAATTGCCGCTAAGCCGGCGCCCCAGCAGGCGGCCGCGCCGCCCGGTCAACCTGCCGTTTCTAAGCCGGC
>CAYWAR010000041.1:9038-12263 GCA_964455765.1 uncultured Elusimicrobia bacterium | reverse complement strand
CGGCTCATGGCCGGCGGCGCCGCGCGCGGATCACGGACCGCGCGCGGCACTTACTCCTCCCTTGCCGCCGCCGTTCTAGGAGCGGCGCTTCTGGCCGCCTGCTCCCGGCTCATCCGTCTTCGGACCCAAGACTGGCGCGACGAGGTAAGCCTGCACCTGCAGGCCGTGCGGGTGAGCCCGAACAGCTACAGGGCCTATAACGACCTGGGCTGGGCGTATCACGCGCGCGGCGACTTCGCCCAAGCGGAGGAAAATTACCGCAAGGCGCTCGCCATTTTTCCGGCCATCGTGGTGTGGGTCCGCCTTTGCTCTCTCTGGGAGGCTCAGGGGCGCATCGAGCAGGCCTCCAACGTCCTGGAGCGGGTGATCGCCCAATCCGACGCGCTCTCCATCCGGCATTACGGCATGCAAGAGCAGGCCGGGCGCTTGCGCCGGAAACTGGAAGGCTCACGCCGCCGCCCGCAGGCGCGCGCTCCATGAGCCGCAGGAAGCCTTCTGCGGCGCCGGCCCCCGCATGCGTCCAATGGCGCCTGCCCCACTGGGCGGGGGCCTCCTTCCTGCTCCTCTGGTGGGCTTTCATCGGTTGGATCTATTACCACAGGCCGGAAACAGCCCCCAGATGGGCTCTTTGGCCGGGGCTGCTTCCCGACTTGTCATCGGCGAGCGTGGCGGCGCTCGCGCGCGCCGCGAGGCTCTCCGCCTGCTTGGCCGGCTTGATCCTCCTGGGATTCGGGCTGGGAGCCCCCCTGCTTCGCGCCCTGCGCCTTGTGCCGGGCGGAAGGCTGGAGGCGGCCTGCGTCGGCGCCGGCCTGGGCCTGGGCCTTACTGGGACGGGGATGCTGGTCCTGGGCCTTCTGGGGCTCTGGAACGGGCCGGCGGCGGCCGTTTCGCTGGCCGCGGCCCTCTGCGTGGGAGCCCTTTACCTTCGCTTCGGGGAAAACGCCGCAGTCCCCGCGGGAACCGCCGACCGTTGGGGCGCATGGGAGATCCTTTGCGCCGGGCTCCTGTCGGCCGCCGCGGCCTTCAATTTCCTGGGCGCGCTCATGCCGGAGATATTCTACGACGCCCTGGTCTATCATCTGGCCCTGCCCGAGCTTTACCGGCTGAGGGGGGGGATCACGGCCACCCCCGAGAATCTGTATTCCGGCCTCCCGATGCTGATCCAGATGCTCTACGCCCTCGCTCTTCCCCTGGGGGGCGACGGCCTCGCCCATCTGCTGCATTGGTCCTTTGGAGCGGGCGCGGCCCTGCTGGCTTACTCCTTCGCCCGCCGCTTCTCGGGCCGAAAGGCCGGACTCTTGGCCGCCCTGCTCTTCTACACCATCCCCACCGCTGGAGTGCTTTCCTGGAAGGGGGGGGTGGAACTCGGCTGGGCGTTCTTCGAGCTGCTTTCCCTCTACGCCCTGGCCCGGCGCTTGGAGGCCGGAATCCAGGGGAGGGGTTGGACCGTCGTAGCGGGCCTAGCGGCCGGCTTCGCCATGGCCTCGAAATACCAGGCCTGGCCTCTTCTTCCCGTACTCTGCCTGGCTTTTCCCGCGGCTCTTCCCGCCGGCATATCCTGGAAGGACCGCTGCAAGGAGACGGCCCTGCTCGCCGCCCTTGCCCTGGCCGCGCTCTCCCCATGGATCATCAAGAACGTTTTATTTTACGGAAACCCGATCTATCCCTTCCTGCACGAACACTTCTCGATGGGCCCGCTTCCTCGCTGGAGGGAGGTCCTGGCCGACGGGGGAAGCCTCTCCCCGGCCTCGCTGTTCTCGTCCTGGGAGGGCGCAAGGGCTTTCCTTACGCATCCATGGAGCCTCACTCTGGGGAACAACGACATCAACAGCATCGGGCCGGTTTTTCTGCTCGGCCTGCCCCTGCTCGCGCTCTGCCGCTACCGCTGCGCCGGACTGCGCGGGGCATGGCTTGCCTCCCTGCTCCTGTGGGGAGCCTGGAGCCTGAGCAGCACCTTGTCCCGCTTCCTTTTGCCGCATCTGCTGCCCATGTGCGTTCTCTTCGCCGCGGCCTTCGAAGAGGGGCTGGACGGCCGGATCAAGGCCCTATGCCGGCCCTTGATGCTGTTCCTCTTCGCCGGAAACCTCTTCTGGCTGAGCAGTTGGCTCAAGACCTATGACGCGGCCGGCGTGATCCTTGGGACCGAGACACGCGAAGACTATCTGAGGCGCCCCCATCCCTCCTACGCCCGGCCCCCGTACGCGGCTCTGGAGTTCGCCAACGAGCGCCTGGGCCCGGAAGCCCGCATCTTGTTCGTCGGAGAGGCGCGCGGCTTTTACTGCCGCAGGGACCGGGTCTGCCCGACCCGGTTCGACGATTATCCCCTGCTCGGCTGGATCCGCCGAAGCCGGGAGGCCGTCGCGCAGGCGCTCCCAGGAACCGCGAGGGCCGGCCGGGAGGATATCCGCCTGCGCGCCGCGGCCTTGAGGGAGCGTTTCTTGGAGGGCGGCTTCACGCATGTGCTGGTCAACCTCAATGAGCTGGCCGCCTGGCAGGGCGGCAGCCGGCCTTTTCTCCCCTGGACGGCGGAGGACTCCGGGGACTGGGAGGAGTTTAGGACCCGGTGCCTAAAGCCGGTCTTCGAGTCCAAAGGCCCTCCCACAAGCGACTTCTCCTCGGCCTGGAGCGTGGTCTACGAAATTTCCCTGGATGAAGTCCCTGCGAGTCGCGGTGTCCGCCGCCTGCTCGGGAGATAGAAGGAATTCGCGGCCGGATCGCTCGCCTTAACGGCCTCCGCGCTTCTCGACGAGGGCGCGCACCCCGGAGAGGAGGCGCTCCTTGAGGGATTGTATCTCCGCCCGCTTCCTCGCGTACTCCCGGCCCAGTTCCTCCATCCGGCCCTTGATCTCCTCCTCCCTCCGCACGGACTCCTCGCCTGATTTCCGGCATTGCTCCTCGAGGGCCTTGCTCCGCTCCGATTCCTTGGCGGCGCTTTCCAGAGCGCTCCTCGATCTCTCCTCCGAGGCCGCGATGCGCTTCTGGAGTTCCTGCACCTTTGGAACTATCTCCTGGATCTTGCGCCGGGCGTCGCCCAGGTCTTTGAGCAGGGTGGACTTTTCCCGGTCCCAGGCATCCTGCCTCTGCGCCAGGAGGGCCGTCTGCTCTTGGCGAAGTTTGTCCTGCTGAGACAACCGGACGAGCAGGGCGGCCTTCTCCTCCTCCGAGCTCTTCTGCCTCTCCTCCAGGCGGACCTCCAACTCACGACCCTTGGCCCGCTCTTCCAGC
>CAYWAR010000041.1:5949-8938 GCA_964455765.1 uncultured Elusimicrobia bacterium | reverse complement strand
GTCTCTTTTTCCAAGGCGGCTAGGCGAGCCAGCGCTTGCCGGAGGCGGTCCTCTACCTGCTGAAAATCCGCGAGTTCCCGTTGGGCCTTCTCTTTCTCCCGGACGACCAGGGCCTCTTTCTCCCGGTCCCAGGTCTTTTGCCTCTCCTCCAGGCGGGCCTCCAACTCACGACCCTTGGCCCGCTCTTCCAGCGTCTCTTTTTCCAAGGCGGCTAGGCGAGCCAGCGCTTGCCGGAGGCGGTCCTCTATCTGCTGAAAATCCGCGAGTTCCCGTTTAGCTTTTTCTTCCTCCTCCTTGGCCCTCCCTTGCTCCTGGACCAGCCGTGCGAGCAGGGCGGCTTTTTCCTGTTCCCAAGTCTTCTGCCGCTCCTCCAGGCGGGCGGACTGCTCCTGCGCCTTCCCCCGCGCCAGTGAAGCCTCTTTTTCGGCGTTTGCGAGGCGGGACTTGTATTGGGCATTCCTCACGAGCTGTTCCTGGGCCTTTCCTCGCCATTCCTCCAACTGAGCAGTTAGGCGATATTTTTCCTTCACCCAGGCGCTCTCCAGCTCCTCACGGCACTCCGTTTGAGCCTGCCTTTGGATGCGCCGGTCCTCCTGCTCGGCGGCGGAGAGGCGTTTTTCCAGACCTGCCAGGCGGGATTCCCGTTCCTCGGCGGTTTGTTTCCATTCGCTGATCTCGCGGAGCAGACCAATTTTCTGCGATTCCCACTCGCGCCGGGACTGCTCCGTCCTGGCTTTGGACTGGGCGGCCTCCCGGAGCAGGCCGGCCTTTTCCTCGGTTAGGCCGGCTTTTTCCTGCGACCAGGATGTCTCCTGGGACTTCAGCCCCTCGGAGCATTGGTGGGCCTCGATCCGAGCCCGCTGCCGCTCCTCCTCGGCCGCCCCCATGGCCCTCTCCAAACTCAATATGCGCTCCATTTGTTTTTGGGCGATGGCCTGCCGCTCCTCGAGCTCCGCCAAGAGCCGGCCCCTCTCCTCTTCCCAGAGCGCCTCCTTCGAGGCGCTTCTTTCAGCCAGGAGCTTCTCCAAGTTTTTCAGCCGCAAGCGCGCCTGCTCCTCCAGTTGGTCCCGGATTACCTGGATCTCGCCATCCCACTGAGCCTCCTGCTCTTTTCGGAACCGCTGGAACTGCTCCTGCGCCTCGGCCAAAGCCCGCTCCTTCTGGGCCAGCCTCATCTCGGCCATCTTCCCCTGATAGAGCCCGCGCTGCTCTGCTTCCGCGACCCGGCGGGCCGTGCTCTGTTCAAGAGCTTGGAACTCCTCCTGGGATTTCCGCCTGGAACGGGTTTCCTGCTCGGCCCGGGCCTCCAGGTCTCTTTGGATCCTTTCGAGGGCATGGAGCCGCTCGATGGCCCAGCGCAAAGCCATGCGCGCCGTATCGAGGCTCTGGATGCCCTCGATGTCGCCGAGTTCTATGCGCGCCTTATCGGGGGGCTGTTCCATTGGCGGGTAAAGCCTTGGCGGCCGCTTCCAACCCTTCCAGCCGGAAGCGATGCAGTTCCGCCGGGTTTTCGGTCATGAGCCAAAGGTACGGCTCCCCGACGGCAAAGCCGGTGATTTTGCAATTGGGGGAAAGCCGCTCGCCCAAGTCGAAATAGTCCCGCACGCCCAGCAAGCTGCCGAGTTCGTAGCGGTACACCTTGCGCGAAAGTCCGTCGGCGACCCACAGCAGGCCCTCGGAAACGTGGATGCCGGCCGGCTCGATGCCGGCCAGGGTATACTGCCGGACGGGGGTCAAAACCCCGTCCACCGAGAACTGCGATATCGTCTCGGTGCGCCGATCCCCCGTCCATAGATGGCGGCCGTCCCAATAGACGGCCGAAGGGCTGCTTTCCTTATTGGAGAATGTGTTCCTTACGGAGAAGACCGGATCGAGGTAATGCTCATAGACCTCACCGGCCTCCGAGTTGGTGCTCCACATCGAGTCTTCTCCCAAGGCCAGGCCGCTGAGGGCGGGATTGGAGAACTTTTGGACCGAGCGAACCTTGAGGTCCGCCTCCGAGAAGGTGAAAAGGAGCCCTCTTTTCGGATCGAGGGTGTAAAGCAAGCCCGCCTTTTCCGCGATGGCCGAGGTGTTCGTGTAGGGGAGGGGAAAAACCTGGTGCAGCTGCTTGAGCCGCCGGGCCTGAAAATCGCCGACGGCTTTGGCCGCGGCAAGGACCGCCAGGACGGCCGCCCCGAGCCCCAGGAGAAGCCGACGCCGCCCCCAGGGGGCCGCAACCCGCCGCGGGAGCTCTTCCATCCTCGGCTCCGGGGTTTTCAGGCCCCGAAGGGGAGGAGGCTCGGCACTGCGCTCTGGAGCCGGCGGAGGCGGAGGCCGGTGGGCCTGGACGGGGGCCGGCCCGGACCCGGAGGGTTTCTCGGGAGGGAGCACGGAAACCTCCGGGGGGAGCAATTCGCCGATCAGGCGCGCCGTGTCGTCCTCCGGCTCCGGCAAGGCCGGCATTGTCCCGGACCCCGGGCTCTCCTCATCGGCGAGCTTCGAGAGGTTCTCCAGGGCCGGTATCTCCAAACGCACTTCCGAGAGCTTGGACTGAAAATCCTCCAAAAGCGCCTTGAGTTCCGAATCAAGCCGTTCTTGTTTCATCCGAACTCCCGGAAGATTTTTGTCCCGATCCCTGCCGAGGACCCATGAGTTTGCTCAGAGACCGGACCATGCCGCTCTTGATGCGCTTGAGTTCCGCCTGCTTGGCCCGGTATTCCCTGAGCGCCAGGCGGATGTTTGATTGGAGTTCCCGTTCTCGCTTTCGCAAGTCGATCTCCCGCTGACGAATCTGATCCTCAAGTTCCGAGGCCCGGGCCGCCCTTTCCTGGAGGCCCGCCGTTTCGCGCTCCAAATCGCTTAAGGACGACTGTCTCTGCCCGGCGAGCGTTTCCAGCGACCGGATGCGGTCCTCCGCTTCCGCGGCCTGCTTTTCAAGCTCCGCTGCGCGCGCGGCTTGGGGCTCGATTTCCTGAACGCGCTTTTCGGCCTGCTCCGAGCGCTCCTT
>CAYWAR010000041.1:0-5939 GCA_964455765.1 uncultured Elusimicrobia bacterium | reverse complement strand
TCCTCCGCCCGCAAAGCTCTTAACTGGGCGTCCTTGAGCGCCCCGCGCAAGGAGGCATTCTCGCCCTCCCGAGAACGCTCCACTTCCTTGATCCTGGCCGACAGCGCCTCCGCCTCGCGGCGGACCCGCCGGGTCGCCTCCCGTTCATTCTCAAGGCGCCGCTCCAATTCCGTCGCGGCGGATGAACGCTCCTGGGCTCGGGCGGCTTGTTCCGATAATTTACTCTCGATAGCCGCCATTTCGCGCGCCATATCGTCCAAGGAGGACTGCCTCTGCCCGGCAAGGTTCTCCAGCACCTTGATGCGCGCCTCGCCCTCCTCCCGGATCGCGAGGGTCTCCCTTTCCATCTGGGAACGCTGGACCGCGCAGAAGCGCTCGAAATCCGCCTCCCGAACCGCGAGGGCCTGGTCCCTGCGGCGAATCTCCAGGTCCATCTGCCTCAAAAGCTCCGATTTGGCGGCCGAGGTTCTATCCAGTTCCCTTTGCCTGTATGCCACCGACTCTTCCGCCTTAAGAGATTGTGTCCGTCCCTCGCGATCGAGTTCGCCCTTGAGCCGTTGATACTCCCGCTCCCATTCGGACAATTTCAGGGCGTAATCCCTATCGAGCTGGACCTGCCTTTGCTGGAGAGCCTCGTTGAGGTGGTTCTTCTCCAGTTCCCACTGGGATTTAAATTCCTCTTCCGCCTTCAGCCGCATCTTCAATTCCCATTCGGCTTTCTTCGTCAGCTCGGCGCCGCGCTTCTCCATGGTCCGCAGGCGCTCCAGAGCCCAACGCAAAGCCATCCGGGCGGTGTCCAGGTTGTTGATGCCTTCGACGTCGCTCAGGTCCACCCGCAGTTTGTCGTTGGGTTCTTCCATGTATTGGGGCATGCCAATCATATAGATACCAGATGCATGTTAAATATTCAATACGGCGATTTCCCCGATATTTTACCCTGGCGGAAGGGGGAAACTCCCGCTATTATCAGGGCTCGTTACGAAACTTGCTATGAGCCGAAGTCCTTATTGCAGTTAAGGCAGGCCGGATAGAATACGGTTTTCTTGCAGCTATCGTAGACGACGGTGTAGCGTTCACCGTAGCGCGGCGCCAGAGCGGCGTTTGCCGTGTGCCGCATGAGCACGAGCTTATAACCCCTCGCGCCGCCGCAGAATGCTCCCTCGCCCATGGCCGCGATGAAGAATTTCATCCCAAAATCCGGCGCATTGCTTGGGTAATCGCCGATCCGGTCGAGGTCTTTGATGCGGGCTGCAAATCTGCCGTATAGTTTGCGATGGCGCTCCTGCCCGAGCTTGACTTGATTGATGAAGACGAGGGCCTCGCCCACACGGGCACGCTCCACTGAATATGGATTAGGACCCTTTAGTGCCATCAACAACGCCGCCAAAAGAAGCATCGGGAGCCCGCTGACGGCTGATTTCCTCGATAACCCCAATTCACGACGGCGAACGACCCGGGTCCCGGCAATATAGTCGTGCACGGCCCTCCCATCTCGCGAAAACAGGGCGACCACAAGGCCTTGACCGATAGGGATCAAAGAGCTCCAAAAGGCGGCAAAGCGGGCGAGGGCCCTGCCAAGGCCGATAGGCGAGCCATCCGCGCAAACCACCGCCACACCGGCTGTTTTCTTCCCTAATGTCTGTCCATTCCACATGGCTGGAAGCAGTCCGAAATAGAGTAGTGTGAGAAAACCAGAGACAATCCATCCCAGGACATCGGAATCCTCTAAATTCAGCATCCAAACTACAATACCGAACAGGACTACGATGATATCCAGACTAAGCGCTCCGCCTCTGAGCCAAAACCCCGCCGGAGGTTCCATTTGACTAATAGCCCTTGAAGGATTCCTTCAGGCGTGATAGCCCTTCGGCCGTGCTCACGCGGGGGCAATAGCCCAGGTCGCGGCGCGCGGCGCTCAGGTCGAACCAGTGCGCGGTGGAGAGCTCTCGCGCCAAAAACCGCGTCATGCGCGGCTCTCCCGAAAGGCCCAGCGCCCGGTGGACAGTTTCCAGGAGCCAGCCCGCGGCGTAGGCGGCTTTCGGGGAGACGCTCCGCCGCACGGGCGGCTCGCCCGCCGCCTCCAGGATGCGGTCGATGAGCTCCCAGAGCGGCATGGGCTCATCCTGGGCGATGAAATACGCCTTGCCCGCCGGAGGGGACTGGGGGGAGGAGAGCCGGTCCAGGGCCAAGAGGTGGGCGTCCACGGCGTTGTCGATGTAGGTCGAATCCACCCGGCAAGGCGGGCCCAAGATGCGGCGCAGAGCGCCGGCGCGCGAGCGCGCCAGCAGGCGCGGCACCAGATGATTGTCCCCCGGCCCCCAGATCAGATGGGGGCGCAGGGCCGTGGTCAAGAGCTCCGGCCCGTTGGCTGAGAGCACCCTGCGCTCGGCCTCGGCCTTGGTCCGGGGGTAGGCCGCCTCGTATCGCTTCGGATAGGGAATGGACTCATCGACGCCTTCCAGGTCCGCTCCGCCGAAGACCACGCTCGGGGAGCTCGTGAAGACGAGTTTTTCCACGCCCGCCTTGCGGCAGGCCTCGAGGACATTGCGCGTGCCTTCGACGTTGGCGAGGCGGTACTCCTCCTCCGCGCCCCAGATGCCGGCCTTGGCCCCGGCATGGAAGACCGCGTCCATGCCTTCGCAGGCCGCCGCGACCGCCGCCGGGTCGGCCAAGTCGCCCCGGTGGACCTCCACGCCCAGCGCGGAGAGCTCCGGGTACTCGCCCCGGGAGAATGAGCGCACGCTCTCTCCGCGTTCCAGAAGACGGCGCGCCAGGGCCTTGCCCAGGAACCCGCCGCCCCCCGTCACGAGAACCTTCATCCGACGCGCGCGGCGGCCCAAGGGGCGAGCTTTTCCCGGAATATCTTGGCGTTGTGGCGTATATCCACGGGCAGGGACGGGTGGAAGAGTATGTCCCGGATGGGACGCGTGTGCTCAAAGCGCGCGCCCAACTCCAGGAGCTCGGCGCGCAGGGCTTGGCTCGGCTCCGCCTTTCTTTCAAGCTCCACAATGAGCACCGGACGCTGGGCGGGAGGAACTCCGACGCCGACGAGAGCGCTGCGGTACACCCCGGGATGGGCGTTGAAGACCCCCTCGCAGGGAAGCGTGTCCATGGGGCCGTTCTTGGTGAGAAGGCGCTGGGATTTGCGGCCGCAGAACCAGACCCGGCCCTCCTCATCAAGATAGCCGAGGTCTCCCATGCGGTGGCCGACGCTCCCATCCGGGAACGGCACCTTGGCCAGGGCCGTGGCCTTCGGGCGGCCGAAATACTCGCGCGTCACCTGCGGGCCGCGCACGAGGAGCTCGCCCACCTCTCCCAAGGGGGAGAGCAGCAGCTCGGACCACTCCGGCAGAGCCTCGTCGGTGACGCGGATGACGCGAAGCTCCACGCCCTTCAGGGGGCGGCCCACGCACACGCCTTTGCCCCGGGCGCTCGCCTGCCGGGTGCGCGAGAGCAGCTCCGAACTCGATATCGAGCTCACGGGCAGGGCTTCGGTCGCGCCGTAGGGGGTATGGATCTCGACGCCCGTAGAGAGGAGCTTGGAGAAGCGCTCCATCACGCGCGGGGAGACCGGCGCCCCGGCGCTGACCACGCGCTTGAGCGAGGGGAGCTTCACTCCCCGCGCCTCTCCCCAACGGCCGACCCGGTCGAGCAGGGCCGGCGAGCCGAACATGTGCGTAACGCCGTGCTCCAGGATGGGGCCGATGATGTTCTCGGGGTCCACGGAGCCCGGGCGCGTGAAGTCCATCTCCGGGATCACCGCGCTCATGCCCAGCGCCGGGCCGAAGAGGGCGAAGAGCGGGAAAGTCGGCAGGTCCACCTCGCCGGGTTCGATGCCGAAATGGCGTCCCAAGAAGTCCACTTGGGCGGTGAAATTGCCGTGCGTGTAGACCGCGCCCTTGGGCGCCCCCGTGCTCCCCGAGGTGAAGAGTATGGCCGCGGTCTCATCGGAGGCCGTGGATACGGCATCAAGAGAGCCTCCTTGGCCGAGGCGGCGCAGCTCCGGGAGCGTGCGCATCCAAGGAGCCAGGCGCGGCCCCACCGCGACCCAGGTCTTGAGCGTGCCTTTGGCCCAGCCCAGGAGCACGCGCGCGGCGTGGGCCATGGGGATGCCGATGAAGGCCTGGGGGAGGGCTTCGGCCAGGCAGGCGCCCAGACTCCGCATCCCCATCCCCGGGTCCACCAGCACCGGGACGGCCCCGGCCTTGAAGAGGGCGAAGGTCAGGGCGAAGAACTCGGGCCCGGGCCGGACCATGAGCACCGTCCGCGTCCCGCGTCCGATCCCGGCCGCCTCCAATCCGCGGGCGAGCAGTCCGCTCTCGGAATCGAGCTCGCCGAAGCTCATCCTCCGGACCGCGCCTTTGCGGGGGAAGAGGATGGCCGTGGCGCCGGGGCGCTTGGCCGCCATGAGGCTCAGGTGGCGGGCGATGTTGGCCGACTCGGCGCCGGCGCCCGCGGCAGTCACGGCGCGGCGGGGGCCGCGTCCAGCGGATGCGCCGCGAGGAAGCGCCGCCGGAGCGCCGCGATCGCGGGGCCCGCGTCCTCGATGACATAGTGCCCCGCGTCCGCGAAGCGGTGCACTTCGGCGCCGGGGAAGCGGCGCACCCACTCGGCGAGGAAGCGGTCGTCGAAGACGAAGTCCCGCCCGCCCCAACACAACATCATGGGGGTGTCCTGGAACAAACGCAGATCCTCATCGACGGCTTTGACGACCGGATAGGACCGGTCTCCAGGCCCCAGAGGGATGTCCTGCACGAAACGGAGCACGGCCCGGCGGTTGTCCCAACTGTCGTAGGGGGCAAGGTAGGCCGCGCGCGTCGCGGGGCTCATGGGGCGCCGCAGGGCGCAGAGAGCGGCCGCCCCCAGCGAGAACGCGTTCAAGCCGCGGATGAGGAGGGCTCCGAGCCGGGAGTCCCGGCCGAGCCTGAGCTGCCAGGGCAAGGCCAGGCCCTTGGGATTGAGGAAAGCGGCGGTATTGCAGACGATGATCCGTTTGACCCTGCCGGGGTGGCGGCAGGCGTAGGCCATGCCGATCATTCCGCCCCAATCATGGAGGAGGAGGGTGAGGGGCGGCGCGCCAGGGCGCGCCGTCCTCGGAGCGCGGCTGTTCTCCTCTCGCGAAGGGGGCGGCGCGGGCTCGGCGCCGAGTCCGAGATGGTCGAGCAGGCGCTCGAGGTCGTCGACGCGGCTTGCGAGCGTGTAGGCGTAGCGATCGTCGCCCGGCTTGTCGGAGAGGCCCATCCCGATGTGGTCGGGCGCGACGCAGCGGTAGGTGGAGCGCAGCTCCGCGATGAGCTCGCGGAACATGTAGGACCAGGAAGGATTGCCGTGGAGCATCAGGATGGGCTCGCCCCGGCCCTCGTCGATGAAATGCATGCGCCCGGCCGGGCCCGGCAGGAAATGCGGCTTGAAGGGGGAGAGGCTCACCACTCGAAGCCCAGCATGAGGGTGTTGAGCCCGGACCCTATGCCGAGGAAGGCGACGCGCTCGCCCGGGCCCAGGAAGCCGCGCTCGCAGGCCACGGCCGCGGTCAGGGGAAGGGAGACCGTGCCCATGTTGCCCAGGGTCTCGAAGGTGGTGAAGTCCTTCTCCGGAGGAATGCCGAACGCCGCGAGGATCTCGCGCTGATGGGCTAGGCCCACCTGGTGGCAGATGGTCTTGTCGACTTGCGCCGGGGTCCAGGAGAGCTCCTGGAGGAAAGCCTCCCAGGAGCGGCGGCCGAGCGCCACGCCGTGCTTGAGCACGGCGACCGCGTCGGTTCTCATAAACTCGCGCCGTATCCACCCGCCGCGGCGGGCAGATCCGGCGCCGACGTGCTCAGCTTCCGGCGTCTCCTCCAAACCCCAACAGCAAATGCGGTGGTGCTCGGGCGCGGCCTGGTGGATGCCGCCCAGGAGCCTGTGCCCAGCTCCCCGGAAGGAGCCGTCGGTGAGCAGGGC
>CAYWAR010000040.1:2607-12470 GCA_964455765.1 uncultured Elusimicrobia bacterium | reverse complement strand
TCCCCGCTGGAGGCCGCGGGCTTCCAGCGCATGCAGCAGCGTCACCAGGATGCGGGCTCCGATCGCGCCCAGCGGGTGGCCCAGGGCGATGGCGCCGCCGTTGACGTTCACTTTCCCGTGGGGGAGGCCCAGGCGCTTCATCACGACGAGGGCCACCACCGCGAAAGCCTCGTTGATCTCATAGAGGTCGACTTCCTCTTTCTTCCACCCGACCCGGGCCAGGAGCTTCTCGATGGCCCCGGCGGGCGCGGTGGTGAACCATTCCGGCTCCTGGCTGAAGGTGGCCCAGCCCTTGATCCGGCCCAGGACCTTCCCCCCGCCCGGCGCTTGCGCCGCCAGGACCAGCGCCGCGGCGCCGTCGTTGATCTTGGAGGCGTTGGCCGCGGTGATGGTTCCGCCCGGCTTGAAGGCCGGCTTGAGCCGGGGCATCTTGGCGGTGTCCCCCTTCTTGGGCTCCTCGTCCTCGGCGATCCCGTCCACCGGAGCCATCTCCGCGGCGAAGGCGTTGGAGGCCTGGGCGGCCCGCGCCCTTTCGTAGCTCGCCGCGGCGAAACGGTCCTGCTCCTCGCGGCCGATCCCCTCTCCCTCGGCGCACAGCTCGCCGCAGATGCCCATGTGAACATCCTTATAGGGGTCCCAGAGCCCGTCGTGGATGACCGCATCCGTGAGCCGGCCATGCCCGAGCCGGTAGCCGGAGCGGGCCTTCTCCAGCAGGTAGGGGGCCTTGCTCATGGCCTCCATCCCGCCCGCCACGGCGATGGAGGCGTCCCCGAGCGCCAAGGACTGGGAGGCCAGCATCACGGCCTTCATGCCGGACCCGCAGACCTTGTTGACCGTCGTGGCTCCCGTGGAAACGGGCAAGCCGGCCGCGATGGACGCCTGGCGGGCCGGGGCCTGGCCGATGCCCGCGGAAAGCACGTTGCCCATGACGACTTCGGCCACCGAGGAAGGCTCCACGCCCGCGGCCGCCACCGCCGCGGCGATGGCCTTTGCGCCGAGCTGGGGCGCGGTGTAGCTGGAGAGCGCGCCGTTGAAAGCCCCGATGGGAGTGCGCTTGGCGCCGAGAACATAAATGTCCATGTTTCTTGCCTCCCTTATAGACAAAAGCCCCGCAGCCCCCGAAAGCCCCCGCGGCGCCCAAATGTCCGACATCGGGGCGCCTGCGTTGCGGGGGTCTCCTTTATTTAGCCGTCAGGTTGAAGACGCCGTCCCAGTCGGCGCCCGGAGGAATGACGGAATAGTCCTCGCACACGCTCAAATAGAGCTTGGAGGGCTTGTCCCCCGGCAGGACCGCCTGGACTTCCTTGAACCGCCCCTTGGCTTTCTCGAAGTCGCGGGCCAGGTAAAGCTTCACGCCCTCCTCATAGGCCGGCAGGGCTTGCTTCCAGGCGCTCGAGAGCTCGCCCTTCTTGGCCAGCAGCTCATAAACCCGGATCGGGATGGCCTTGCCGACCACCCGCACCTGGCCCAGGACGCGCGCTTCCACCGTGTCCTTGGCTTCCGCATAGGTGCTCTCGCTGGCCATGACCGTGGAGCCGAAGAACTTATTGGCCCCTTCCAGGCGGCTGGCGAGGTTGACCTCGTCGCCCAGCACCGTATAGGCGAGCTTCCGGGCCGAGCCCGTGTTGCCGACCACCACCTCCCCGGAATTGAGGCCGATGCGCACGGCCGGCTTCTCCGGCATGGAGGGGTCCACGTATTCCTTGTTGAGGCGCTCGATGACCTCGATGCACTCAGTCGCGGCCTTGCAGGCCAGGGAGCGGTGCCCCGGGGTGTCGAGGGGGGCGTTCCAGAATGCCATGACGCAGTCGCCGATGTACTTGTCGACGACGCCCTTGTTGCTCAGGATGACGTCGGTGAGCGCGGTCAGGTAATGGTTGAGGAACTTGATGAGGTCCTCGGGGGTCATCTTCTCGGAGATCGTGGTGAAGTGCGCGATGTCGAGGAAGAACACCGTCATGTCCCGCTTATCCCCGCCCAGGCGGATCTTCGAGGGGTCCTTGACCAGGATGTCGACGATCTCCGGGGACACGTATTGGCCGAACATGCCGCGCATCTCGCGCTTCTTCTTCTCCTCCATGAGCGCGCGATGGACCATCCGCGCGATGAAGACGCCGACCAGGGCCAGGGTCGGGACCGCGCATTCGAGGAGGATGAGATTGAGGAAGAGGTAATAGCTCCCGAAGAACCACAAGGCCAGAAGGGCCGCGAAGGAGAGCGTGGCGGCCAACGGGGCCAGGAGCGTCACGGCGTAGCCCAAGCCGCCCATCAGGAATATGATGGGCAGGTTCCAGAAGGGATCCGTCGCGCTGAGCGCCCTCTTGCGCAAGAGGTTGTCGATGAGGGTGATGTGTATCTCGGCGCCGGGGGCGAGCTCGAAGAACGGGTTGGGGTAATGGTCGAAGGCCCCGACCGCGATGGAGCCCAGCACGACCATGCCTCCCTTGAGCGTCTCGCGCTCTTCATCGGTGAGCTGGCCCTCCAACACGCGCCAGGCGGCGATGCGCCGGATGCCGTACTCCCATTCGGTCTTGAACTTGACCTCGCGCTCCGTGCCGTGGATCTCCTCGACCGCCTTATCGACCTCCCGCTGGCCGGGGACGTTGAGGGTGAGGTAGTTGCCGAATTCCTTGAGGTACTCCTCGGGGTCCTTGCCCTCGAAGAGCGAGAGGATGCGCACGGCGAAGACCGGGATCTTCTTGGGGTCCTCGGCCCAATGCCGGTAGTCGCCGAGGTCCGTCCCCATGAACAAGGTCGTGCGGCGCACCGACCCGTCCGCGTCCAGGGCCGGGGGGGTCACCATGCCGAAGTGGCGCGTGGCCTTGGTCAGGCGGAGGTAGGGGTGGCGGAAGAGGGTCTGGTCCTTGGAGGAAGGATCGACGTAGACCGCATGGACCACGCGGTCCGCGTACTTGCGCGTGGCGTCGGCGAGGATCTTGTCGTCCTCGGCCCAGCTCGAAGCGTCGGGAAAATGGATATCGAAGCCCACCACCTTGACCCCGAGGTCGAAGAGCTTGTCGAGCAGCCGGGCGTAGACGCGCCTGCGCCAGGGATACTCGCCGATCTTCTCGATGGAGACGTCGTCGATGGCCACCAGGGAGATGTGCTCGTCGGCCTTCTGCATCCCGCGGGTCCGGAAGAAAGCATCGGCCCACTTGTTGTCCAGACCGCGGAACATGTTGAGGATGTAGAGGACCGAGAGCACGAAGAGGTAGGCGAAGGTGAAATAGATCGGAAAGCGGGAACCGGACTGCTTCTTGTTGTTTTTAGCCATGGTGCCTCATTCTATCAGACTCCCAACTTGGAGAACAACCCAGTGCTGTGACCGGGAAACTAAGGATCATAATTTCCCGGTCACAGCACTAGCCCAGCCGGAGAAGAAGGAGAGCGCCCAGGTGGAGGCTCGCGAGAAGCTGCCCATGGCCAGGGCCAGGCCGATGAGCGCCAGAGCCGCGCCCGTGGCCTTCTCCAGGACGGGCAGCCAGGGCTTGATCCGGGCGAGGACCTTGGCGAAGCGGTCCACGGCCAGGGCGCAGAGGAGCAGGGGCAGGGCGAAGCCCGCGGAATACGCGCAGAGGAGGAGCACCCCCTGCCCGACCGAGCCGCTGCGCGAGGCGAGCAGCAATATCCCGGCGAGCACCGGGCCCACGCAGGGCGTCCAACCCGCCGCGAAGGCGGCACCCACCAATGCCGAGCCCAGGAAGCCGGCCGGCTTGTCCCGGAAGTGCCAGCGTGCGTCCTTATATAAGACGGCGCTGAGTCCCAGCCGGTCGAAGACGCCCGCCCGGAAGAGGCCGCTCATCCAGAGCCCGAGCAGGATGAGGAACGCCCCCCCGGCTCGTTCGATCCAGATGCCATGGCGCTGGAGAGCATCTCCGGCGGCCGAGGCCGAGGCCCCGAGCAAGATGAAGACGAGCGAGAAGCCCAGGATGAAGAAGGCCGAGTGGGCCAGCGTCCGGGCCCGGGGCGCGGTCTCGACGAGAGTGTCGTAGGTCGTGCCCGTGAGATACGCCAGATAGACGGGGATGAGCGGAAGCACACAGGGCGAGAGGAAGCTTGCCAAGCCCGCGAGGAAGGCGAGGAGGAAGCTCAGCGGACGAGCCCCAGCATGGCGCCGGCCACCGCGTCTCCGATCCCGGAGAGGTTGTCGACGACCCGGATGCCCACGCGCTGGAGAGCCTCCACCTTGGAGGCGTGCGTGCCCTTGCCGCCCTCGATGATGGCCCCCGCGTGCCCCATGCGCCGCCCGGGCGGCGCGGTCTTGCCGGCCACGAAGGCGAAGACCGGCTTGGTCATGGACTTGCGATAGAACTCCGCCGCCTCCTCCTCGGCCGAGCCGCCGATCTCGCCGATGAGCACCACGGCCTTGGTCTCGTCGTCCGCCTCGAAGAGCCCGAGGATGTCGGTGAAGGAGGAGCCCGCGATGGGGTCTCCGCCGATGCCCACGACCGTGGACTGGCCCAGCCCCTTGGCCGTCATCTGCCAGACGGCCTCGTAGGTCAGGGTTCCGGAGCGCGAGACCAAGCCCACGGGCCCCGGCTGGTGGATGTAGCCGGGCATGATCCCGGCCTTGCACCGGCCCGGGGTGATGACGCCCGGGCAATTGGGGCCCACGAGGCGCAAGTCCCGCCCGGACGCCGCGATCTCCCCGAGGCGTTTCTTGACCCGCGCCATGTCCAATACCGGTATCCCCTCCGTGATGCAGATGATCACTCCCACCCCCGCGTCCGCGGCCTCCAAGATGGCGTCCGCGGCGAAGGGCGGGGGGACGAAGATGAGCGAGACGTCCGCGCCGGCCTTGCGGACCGAGTCGGAGACCGTGTCGAAGACCGGGACGCCCATGTGCTCCGTCCCGCCCTTGCCCGGGGTGACCCCGGCCACGATCCTCGTCCCGTAGTCCATGCACTGCTTGGCGTGGAAGGAGCCCGCCGAACCGGTGAGCCCCTGCACGACGACGCGGGAATCCTTGCTCAGAAGGATGCTCATGAGGGCCTCCGTGACGCCCCCGCGGCTGGCCCGAGCGCCGCGGGGACCGCGCGAGAGGAGGACGGCACGCGCGCGGCGGCCGCGACGGCCTTCTGCGCGCCGTCCCACAGGCTCTCGGCGAGCTGGAGCGTCAGGCCCGAGGCGCGCAGGAGTTCCTTGCCTTCCTTCACGTTGGTCCCCTCCAGGCGGACCACCAGGGGGACCTTCAGCTTGACTTTCTTGACCGCCTCCAGGACGCCCCGCGCGATGACGTCGCAGCGCATGATGCCGCCGAAGATATTGACGAGCACGGTGCGCACCTTGGGGTCCTTGAGGATGATGCGGAAGGCCGCCGTCACCTGCTCGGCGCTCGCGCCTCCTCCGACATCGAGGAAATTGGCGGGCATCCCCCCGGCCAGGGCCACGGTGTCAAGAGTCCCCATGGCGAGCCCGGCGCCGTTGACCATGCAGCCGATGTCCCCGTCGAGGCCGATGTAGGAGATCCCGACCTTATGGGCCTCTCCTTCGAGGACCGAAGCCTCCGGGTCCTTGCGCGCGGCGAGCGCTTTCTGCCGGAACAAGGCGTTGTCATCGGTCACGATCTTTCCGTCGAGCGCGATAAGCCCTCCCCGCTCCGTCACCGCCAGCGGATTGACCTCGACGAGGGAGGCGTCCATGTCCAGGAAGACCCGGGCCAAGGCCTTGGCCGTCTTGACGAAAGGGCCGAGGAGGCCCGGCCCCGCGGCGCCCAGCCCCAAGGCGAAGAAGAGCCTGCGCGCCTGGAAAGCCTCCAATCCGCTCAGCGGGTCCACGGACTCCCGGAGGATGGCCTCGGGCTTGGTGCGGGCGAGTTCCTCGATCTCCATGCCTCCCTGCGCCGAGGCGATCACCACGGGGGTTGCCTGCCTGCGGTCCATGACGATGGAGAGGTAGATCTCCCGGGATATCTTGGAGGCTTGGTCCACGAGCACCTCGCGCACGGTCAAAGCCTTGCCCTGGGTCTGATGCGTGGCGATCTTCATCCCCACCATCTTCTTGGCGGCCTCGCGGGCCTCGGCGGGAGTCTTGACCAGCTTGACCCCTCCGGCCTTGCCCCGGCCGCCGGCCAGGACCTGGGCCTTGAGCACCCAAGGACCTTTGCCCGCCCGGCGCAGGGCGGCGGGAAGCTGGGCGGTCTTGCGTATCACACCCCCGGTTGCGGGCACCGCTATCCCGTAGGCGCGGAAAATGTCCTTGGCTTCGTATTCGAGAAGTTTCATGTCGGTTCTCCGAACGCACCGGACACATGCACGGCGACGAAAATCGCTGTGCGTCGTTATTGGGTGCGCCCGTCGGGCGCGACCTTGAAAACGCGCAGCGCACTTTATGCGCCGCGACCATGGTTTTAATGGTATCATATTATTCCACTCTCCCATGGCTTCCGATCCCTTCTTAGAGCCGATTTCCCGTCTGGGCCGGCTGGATTTCCTCCAAGCCGAGGAGGGCCTTTCCTACCGCGACTCGCTCGAGCTGATGCGCGAGCGGGGTTTGGGCTCGGTCCTGGTCTGCCGGGGCGGCAAGCTCACCGGGATCTTCACCGAAAGGGACATCCTCAATAAGCTCGTCCTCGAGGCGCCGCCCGCGAACACCCCCGTGCGGGAGTTCATGACGCGGCCGGTCGTCACCGCCGGGGAGGGGGCCACCGTGGGTGACGCGGTCCGCCTCATGCACGGCAAGCACATCCGCAACCTCCCCATCGTGGACGCGGAGGGAAGGCCGAAGGGCCTCCTGACCGTGGGACGCATCATCCGCCTCCTGGCCGACCATTATCCGGCCGAGGTCGTCAATCTACCCCCGAAGCCGGGCCAAGTCACCGAAGAGGTCGAGGGCGCGTGAGCCGCCCATCGATCGCGGAAGCGGTTGCAATGTCTCGCTAGGGAGCAACCATACCATGGGAACGCCGACAAGAACGGAAGCCTCGGAGTCCAAGACGAAGGACAAGCAGGTCACGGAGATCGACTCGGTCACCATCCGCTTCGCCGGCGACTCCGGCGACGGCATCCAGCTGACGGGCGGCCAGTTCACCACGGCCACCGCCATCGCGGGCAACGACCTGAGCACGCTCCCCGACTACCCCGCCGAGATACGCGCCCCCGCCGGCACGCTCCCCGGCGTCAGCGGCTTCCAGATCCATTTCTCCTCGCGCGAGGTCCTGACCCCCGGCGACGCACCCCAGATGCTGGTGGCCTTCAATCCGGCCGCCCTCAAGGCCAACCTCAAGGACCTGGAGGCCGGCGGGACCATCGTCGTCAACACCGACTCCTTCTCGGCGCAGACGCTCAAGAAAGCCGGCTACGCGGCCAATCCCCTGGAGGACGGGAGCCTATCGGCCTACCGCGTCATCCCCATCGAGATGACCACGCTCACCGACAACGCCCTCTCGGGCATGAACCTCACCCGCGTGCAGATAGACCGCTGCAAGAACTTCTTCGCCCTGGGCGTCATGTATTGGCTCTATGAACGGCCCATCGACGCGACCCTCGCCTGGATCCGCATGAAATTCAAGAAAGTCCCCGCCATGGTGGACGCCAACGAGAAGGCGCTGATCGCGGGCTACAACTACGCGGAGACCACGGAGATATTCTCGCACCACTACCGCGTCAAGAAAGCCCCGATCGCGCCGGGGCGCTACCGCAACATCACGGGCAACGAGGCCGTTGCCGTGGGCCTGGTCGCCGCCAGCCGCCTCTGCGGCCGCACGCTCTTCTACGGCTCCTACCCCATCACCCCGGCCTCCGACATCCTGCACTCCCTCTCGAAATTCAAGGCCTTCCGGGTCAAGACCTTCCAGGCCGAGGACGAGATCGCGGCCGCGGCCGCCTCCATCGGAGCCTCCTTCGGAGGCCATCTGGCCGTGACCGGGACCAGCGGCCCGGGCGTGGCCCTCAAATCGGAGGCCATCGGGCTGGCCGTGATGACCGAGCTCCCCCTGGTCATCGTCAACGTGCAAAGAGGCGGCCCCTCCACCGGCTTGCCGACCAAGACCGAGCAGGCGGACCTCTTCCAGGCGGTCTTCGGGCGCAACGGCGAATGCCCGGTCATCGTCGTGGCCCCGGCCACGCCGGGAGAATGCTTCGAATACGCCATCGAGGCCTGCCGCCTGGCCATCAAGTACATGACCCCGGTGTTCCTGCTCTCCGACGGCTACCTCGCCAACGGCTCCGAGCCTTGGAAGATCCCCTCCCTCGACCAGCTCGCGAAGATCCCGGTCTCCAACGAGCCCGCCGCGGACTTCGCCCCCTACCGACGCGACCCCAAGACCCTCGCCCGGCCCTGGGTATTGCCCGGAACCCCCGGACGGGAGCACCGCATCGGGGGCATCGAGAAGCAGAACGTCACCGGCAACGTCAGCTACGACCCGGACAACCACGAGGCCATGATACGCCTGAGGGCCGAGAAGGTCGCGCGTTCCGAGTCGGACATCCGGCCGACGCGCATCCTCGGGAAGGACTCCGGGGAAGTCCTGGTCGTGGGCTGGGGCTCCACCTATGGAGCCATCACGGCCGCGGTCCAGGCCCTCCAAACCCAAGGGCACGCGGTGTCCGCGGTCCACTTGAGGCATCTCAACCCCCTCCCCCCGGACCTGGGGCCCATCCTGGGGCGCTTCGAGCATGTCCTGGTGCCGGAGATGAACCTCGGCCAACTGCTCCTCATCCTGCGCGCCAAATATCTGGTGCCCGCGACCGGCCTCAACAAGGTCAAAGGACAGCCCTTCCGGGTCCAAGAGATCCGGGACAAGGTCCTGGAACTCCTCAAGACCAAGGGAGGGAATTGACATGGCCGAACTCACGACCCAGAACCCCGAGAAGCCGCTGACCCGCCAGGATTTCGTCTCGGACCAGATGGTGCGCTGGTGCCCGGGCTGCGGCGACTTCGCCATCCTGGCCCAGGTCCAGAAAGTCCTGCCGAACCTGGGCGTTCCGCGGGAGAAGGTCGTTTTCGTCTCCGGGATCGGGTGCTCGAGCCGCTTTCCCTACTACATGAACACCTACGGATTCCACTCCATCCACGGCCGCGCCCCCGCCGTGGCCACGGGCCTCAAACTCGCCCGGCCGGACCTGCAGGTCTGGGTCGTCACCGGGGACGGGGATGGGCTCTCCATCGGAGGCAACCACCTCATCCACACCATGCGCCGCAACGTGGACCTCAACATCCTGCTCTTCAACAACCGCATCTACGGGCTGACCAAAGGCCAGGCCTCTCCGACCTCCGAACGGGGCAAGGTGACGAAATCCTCTCCGGCCGGGACCATCGAGCGGCCCATCTATCCCTTGCGCATCGCCCTGGCGGCCGAGGCCACCTTCGTGGCCCGCTGCGTGGACACCGACCAGGAGCATCTGGGCCTCACCCTCGAGCGCGCCGCCCGCCACAAGGGGGTCTCTTTCGTGGAGATCTACCAGAACTGCATCGTGTTCAACGCCGGCGCTTTCGAGGACGTGGAGAACCGGTCGACGCGCGATGACTTCTCGGTCAAGCTCGAGCACGGCAAGCCCCTGGTCTTCGGCAAGGCGAAGGACCGAGGCATCCGGATGAACGGCTCCGCCCCGGAAGTCGTCACCTTCAAGCCGGGCGAGCCTCCCAAGGACCTCATCGTCCATAACGAGAAGGCCGGCGCCGAGTACGCGTATCTGCTCACCCAGCTCGAGCCCCCCGAGTTCCCCGTCCCGGTCGGCGTGTTCCGCGCCGTGGAAGAGGCGACCTACGAGGAGCTCATGGAAGGGCAGATACAAAGCTCCATGAAACCGGGCGCCGACGACCTGGGAAAACTGCTCTGCGGTCCGGAAACCTGGGAAGTGAAGTGACCGTGATGCGCTGTCCGGACTGCTCCCACACCAACATCGCGGGCGCGGAGACCTGCG
>CAYWAR010000040.1:0-2507 GCA_964455765.1 uncultured Elusimicrobia bacterium | reverse complement strand
GTGATGCGCTGTCCGGACTGCTCCCACACCAACATCGCGGGCGCGGAGACCTGCGAGGCCTGCCATGCGCCGCTCTCTCCCTTATCCGGGCCCCAGCCCGGCAAAGGCCTCTCCGAAAAGATCCTATCCGGCGCCCTCCACGACCTCAAGCCCCGCGCGGCCGTCCTGGTGCGCCCCGACTCCCCCGTGTCCGACGCCGTGCGCCTCATGCGCAAGAGCGGCACGGGCTGCCTGCTCGTCGAATCCGGGAAGGAAGGGGCGGTCGCCGGGATACTCACCGAGAGGGACATCCTGCTCCGGGTCGCCGGGCTCAAGGACCCCGCCAAGGTGAAAGTCCGCGAGATCATGCACCCCGACCCGCTCTGCCTCAAGCATGATGAACCCGTCTCGCACGCCTTCCATCACATGTCCGTGGGCCGCTACCGCCACATCCCCGTCCATTTGCCCGACGGTTCCCTGGGCCTGATCTCGGCCCGGGACCTGCTCAGCTACCTCACCAGCTAGATTTCCGCTCAGTAAACAAGGGGGTCGTCGGCGCGAGGCGCGGCGCGAGGCTTCTTCTTGATACCCCGGGGCCGGGCTCGGCGCTCACCCTCCTCTTTCCTGTATTCATACCAGGATGCTCCGGCCCCTTCGCCGAACTGCCAAGTCACGCTGATCCTATGAGAGATCCCCAGGTCGCCGTAGGGCACGAAGGCATAGTCCAGCATGAAATCCCTGAACCTCCATCCTACCCCGGCGGTTATCCCCAGCTCGGCATCGTTGCGGGTATTGAAGCCGAGCCGGACCGGCAAGGCCCTGGCTATCACCGCTTCCGCCCCGAAGCCGACCAGAACCTCCTCGCTGCGTTCCTTGGCGAGGTCCAGGGACGTGACGACCTCCTGTTCACGCCAAACCCACCCGTAGGCGGCCCCCGCCCGCAGGTTGAGCGGAAGGTTCTCTTTGGCGGCCTGAAACTTGACCGCGGGGCCGATGTTCTGCATGGCGACGCCCAGACTCAGCTTCTCGACCCCGGGCACCGCGTAGAGCGCCCCCACGTCCAATGCGAAAGCTTGGCCGGAATACCCGGCGATGGACTCGCGGATAAATTTTAGTCCGGCGCCCAGGCTCAGATACTCGTTTATCGCCGCGGCGTATCCCGCCCCGAGGGCCAAATCGGAGGAGTTCGTGTCCCCCAGCCCCGTCCCGCTCGGGTTGGAAATCGTGGTCCGCGGCACGGCCCCCGAGTTCAAGAAATTGAGGTTCAGGCTCCAGCCCCGCGTGTGCGCGAAAGCGGCATATTCCTGCGAGATGCCCTCCAAATGCTGGTTGTGCATGAAGGTCGCCTCGTTGCGGGCGACCCTCGCCAATCCGGCGGGGTTGTACAGCAGGGCGTTGGCGTCGACGGCCAGGGCCGTGTAGGCTCCCCCCATGGCTACCGGGCGCGCGTTGGCGTCCAGGAAAAGGAAATTGAAGGGCTCGGCCCCGGCAGACTGGGCGTAAGCCCGCCGCGCCCCGCCGTGGGGGAGGAGAACGATCATCAACATCAATATCCGTTTCATCGCACGATGAGCAGTTTCTTGGTGACGTGCGGATGGCCGGGGCTCGCGATGAGCGCGAGGTAGAGCCCCGTGGCCACGTCCTTTCCATTGCCGTTTTTCGCGTCCCAACGGACCGTCCCCCCAGAGTTTTCCGTGCTCAAGCCCGCCACCAACTGCCCGGTGACCGTATATATCTTTATCGTCACCGCGTTGGGTAAATTGTTGAAGATGACGCCGGACTTCGGGTCGCTGGAACTATAGGCCACGCCGTTGTCCGCGTCCGTATCGCCGGGCACGAATGGCACGGGATAAACCCGCACGGTGCCCAGGTCGGCCGCAGTCGCCCCGAAGAGCGCGAAGAAGCTGAAATGGGACGTAGTCCCGATGACGGCCCTCCTGGAGGTGTCTACGGCGTAGGGCACGTCTTTCTTCCACGGGCCGGCCAGGTTCTCCGCAGAGTACATCTCAAGCCTATCCGCGCGCACGAGCGTGCCATCCACGATCCCGTCCCCATTGTCATCCGCATAGGAAAGGGTCAGCGTCGCCGTCTTGCCGTTTGAAAGCCGGCTCTGGCCGTTGGAAAGGAAGATCCGGGCCACCGCTCCGATATCGGCCGCATTGGAAGGCACGGCCGGCTTTAAGAGCGGGTTATTGACCACCGTCAGCGTCGCCGTGGAAGAGTCCAGCGCTCCGGAGGACACCTGTATCCTGGTAAGCAGGCGCGAATCCTCATCTCCCGCCTGGATCGTGTTCACGACCGCATTGTCCACCTTCTGGTCCTTCTGGACCTTCCCCCCTCCCAGGCTGGCCTCGCTGATGTCGAAATTCGGATCTCCAGGGCCGACGACTTCGATCGTGACGCTCGCCGGCGAAGGGTCGGCATTTCCCTGCAGGTCGCCGGCGACGGCCCTCAGATCATAGCTGCCCGAGGAAAGGGCGGTGACGTCCCAATGGATGAAGAAGGGCTGTTCGCGGTCCGGGTTGGGG
>CAYWAR010000039.1:0-12705 GCA_964455765.1 uncultured Elusimicrobia bacterium | reverse complement strand
CCCGGCTCGAGGGCGCCAAGGACACGCGGATCGTGCCGTATCAGCACAGCCTGATACTCCTTCGCAAGAAGACGGCCGTCCTGACCGCGGACTTCCTAGAGACCGGCAACTTCGGCCGTTGACGTGCTTGTGGGAGCTAGTAGCATCTCGGGAGCCCCCCACGGCCCCCGCCCATTGCGGCCTCGATGAGGAAGGGAGAGTTCTCCGACGGGAGAGGTTTTTCTACAGCTTCAACGCCTGGCAGAGTCGCCGTGCTTTTAGGTTCCTTCCTTAAATTCCGCGCCGTCGGCTCTAGACATTTGGTGCTATAGCCTTGCGAAAGAGAGTGCGGCGGTTTATCGTGTTACGACCCACATCGTGCGAATAAATGCTCGCCTCAATAAATTCCAATCGAATTCCATCGGCAACCCGCTCTCCCCTCTTATCCACCGTCGTAACGAACGCTTCGGTAAGAGAATGTTTCTTGGCAAATGTCGTCAGATTGTTCAATTCAAACGTCTTTTCAAAGAATCTGTTGGACCACTTAATCTCCCCACACCACCCAGGTTTTTGTTCATGCATGAATACCAAGTCAACTTCGCCATCACCGCCCCGCCACCGCGCATAGTAGAGATTTTCAAATCCCTGTGAATGTAGCCATTGACTAATAATGGCGGTTTCAGTCATATGCCCCATTGACTCGTCGTCCGCGGTGATTGGCCCAAACAACGCGCACCGCATCGATGGATTCGTAAGGTACACTTTAAAGAAGTTGGCACGCTTAAATTGCTTGCCCGACTGGTCAATGCGGTGCAGTATCGCAATAAGGAACGCCGCTTCAAGATATTCCAGATATCGCTTTATAGTGTTCTTGGCCACGCCTGAGCCAACAGATAACTTGTCCAGCGAAAGCTCGAATCCAGAGTTGAGTGCCAGCATCGTAAACAATCTATTCAATTCTTGTATGTCATGAATACCATAGAGGCCGGGAATATCCTTCAGCAAAACCTTATCGATGATGTCGCTCTTTATGTATCGCTGCTGATCTCCTTTGATTGCCTCTGAAAATAAAGCTTCCGGATATCCGCCATAATTAAGATAGTTCACGAATTCCTTATTGAGTTCGACGATGTCCGAAGATGTACTAAAAGGCCTCCTCCCCAGAGGCGACTCGGACGGTTCGCTGGTTACTAGAGATTGCTTGCCGAGCAGTTGCAAATACTCATAGAAGGTTAGTGGTGGAAGATAAAAATTTGTAAATCTGCCTGCGCCAGACTCGATGCTCTTTAGCCGCAACGCTGCAGCCGCGGATCCCGAGACTACAAATTTGACATTCTTATAGTCATCAACGAGCTTCTTGAGATGTATTTCCCAGTTCTTCAGGTACTGAATTTCATCGAAATAAATGTAGGTGCCGTCGAGGCTTTGACCAGCGAATACTTTTCTGTAAAGTTCAATCAGGTGCTCCAGGCTGCAACCGGTATAAATTGGGGCGTCTATTGAAACGTAACAGATTTTTCTCGGATCAATACCCTCTCCAATCAATTTCTGTACGGCATGGTGGAGAAGAACCGTCTTTCCGACACGCCGCGGCCCCATCAATACTAGCGCTCGGTTTACGCGTTGCTCTTTGATTAACTGAAAGATGCCATCAAGGTATGCGCGTGGATGCATATCCCTATAAAAATCGCTTACACTGGCGCTGTCTCCCCACCAGGGGTTTTCCAGCTTAATTTTAGTGATAATTTCAGTGTCTGATATTATCTTCATATAGAGTCATCCCACTGACTCTATTATAACGGTATATTCCAATAAAGTCAATTGACTGATCTTAGTGCTCAAAAGTTAAATTTAGCCCGCGAGAAGCCGTCCCACCCATGTCAAGCGCCGCAGTAGATCTTGTGGATGCGCAAAAGCTCAATTTAGCCCGCGAGAAGTCGTCCCACCCAGAGAAAGGCTCTTAGCCCGTCAACAATGCATTCAGCTTCGTTAGGACTTCTGAAACAACCGCGTCCGGCAGCTTGCAGAGAAACCGAGAGCCGCGAGCGGTCCAATCCAGACTTTTGACATGATCCGACATTATTGCTCCGGCAGCCTTGAATCCCGGTGGAATGACGACTTCGAAAGGATAGTCTTTCACCTGCGTCGTTATAGGACAGAAAACGCCGATGCCGGTCCGATGATTATAAAACTCAGGGGAAAGGGTCAGGGCCGGACGATGTCCCGCCTGCTCGTGTCCAGCCCGCGGCTCGAAAGATAGCCAGACGACATCGCCGCGCTTCGGGCAATAGGGATGGGGCATTTACCAGACTTCCTTTCCCATCGGGCGCCCCCAATCGGTCTCGGCATGAAGATTCCTCTTTGTGATACGCTTCACCAACTGCCTAAGCGACAGCTTCTTTTCCTTCCTTGGCTTCACGACCACCTCGCCGCCGATGACCGCAAGCTCCACGACCGAGCCCTGGTGAAGGTCGACGTCCTCCGCCAAAGACTTGGGGATACGCAGCGCCAGGCTATTGCCCCACTTCTGAACGGTCGCGTTCATATAGACCCCCTAAAAGTATCTACAATGAGTATACTCTAATTTCGGCGAATGTCAAGTGCGGCCCGGTCACGCCGCCTTGGAATGCGTTGGGCGGCGAAAGGCCCCCGCAAGCGCTTGCGGCCTCGACGAGAAAGGAAGAGTTCTCTGATGGGAGGGGATTTTCTACAGCTTCAACGCCACGGTCTGCGGCGCGCGCTATTAGCGCGCCGCACCACCCCTCGCTTGCGCGCGCCCGCAGAACCGAATGTTAGGGCAGGAATCATTCATGGTACGGGAAATATGCCACTTTCCAGTTTTTGTCCACACGAACTATTGTGAAATCTCGTCCGCCCTGCCGGAACGTATAGTGGTCTGGCCAATGGAATCTCAATTCATCGTTGCGGAAGGGCACATCAAGGTTTGTTTCGCCGACTATTGAATCGAATTTCTGTAAAAACTCGTTCTTGTCCCGACAGTAGAGTGCCCCCTCTGCGCCTGGACCACCGGAGTGATCTTCCAGCGGAAACTTGAAGAGGCCGCTGGCTTGCGCCGCCAATCGCTTGCTGGAAAGGTCGGATAGCTTCTCCATGAAAACTACGATACCGTCCCCGGGATTCCCTGGCGCGTCGGAGGGGGCTTGGTCTATCGTGACAAACGGGGCGGCGGAGCCGCCCCCAATCCCTTCCACTCGGAATCGAAGGGTTCGATTCCACTTTCGCCATACGGAATAACCGAGCTCATATTTTGGCGCAGATCCGATAAGTTTGCTGAGGAGCGCTTCGATTCGCCTCTCTTTGCTGTCCAAAGGAATGTCCGAATAAGTCTGATGGAGTTTCAGCCCATCGACAATGCCATCCCGACATTCAGGTTCTATAAACCAATCGAGTCCAATGAATTCAATCCATTTACTCTCACAGGGCTCCGCCTTCTTCCCCAGTCGATAGTTGTCGACTTTGGCGGGAATATCGCTGAGAGGGGTAATCCGCACCGATGCCAGATCTAGAATCACGTCGGCAAAGTGGTCCACAAACACTTCTGAATCCTTTTCGTATCCCAGTTCTTGCCCAGAGGCACGAGCGGCTTCCACGTCGGAGATGATCTTCACCATCGCGCGTTCGGTAGCGGACAATAGCTTGTCGGAATACGTCGGATTCGGTTTATACCACTCCTGTTTTGAGAAATATTCCTGCAAATCTGGGCTCGAGAAGACTCTCCCATGTTCTGCAAAAATCTCATTGCGCAGAAGGCGTAGTTCTGCAGTGGTTTGTTCCTGTAGGGTATAGAACCTTTGGAGAACGGGAACTGGTGCCGCGGCGGCCTCTCCGCCAAGAATCATCACGAATACTGCGGCGCTCCAAAAAGCATTCATTCTTAACTCGCCCTAACGCGAGGCTGAGCAGCGCGCGCTGTTGGAACTTTCTCTGAATCCGCGCGCGTCTGCTCTAGCCTATGTTCGGCGGCTTGCTTAGCCGTCAACTTCGATCTCCCTCTCCTCGCACCATCCACGCAGAGCCTCATCACGCGCCCTAGTTCTATAATCCAACCATTGGTTCAGTGACCTGCGTCGTTTAAGCAGTTCCTTGAATTGGGCATAGGCTCTGGGAGCTGAGAAGATTGTCCGGATTTCTTGGATTGCGTCCGGCATTTTCTCTTCAGCGAACCTAAAGACAAGCTCCTTCCCAAGGCCGAGATCAACTTGGTGGGGGATTGCAATGTATTCCTGGGGATTACGGAGGTCATGCGGCAATGCTTCGCTTGAGTTCTGATCTCCTCCTCCGCGATAGTGCATGGCGCCTGTTTTGATACAGAGGAAGGCTTCTCGTACGCCACGCCGTTCAGCGCTTGCGAATTCAAAGGCATCCATGATAAGGCTAAACTGCGCCTTTAGCCGAGTGTCGGCTACTCGCCTGGCGCGGAACCCTCGCCGATGTGAGATGTCAAGCTTCTTAATGTCAAGCGCCTCCCGGTAACACGGGTGAATCTCCCATTTGACTGAAAAATCTTGGTCAGTTCTTGTTGTGAGGAAGTCTGGCATCTCGCTGTATTGATAATGCTCATAACTATTTATCCCAGATTCGCTGCGACCCACAATGAAGCCAATCCTATAGAGAAAGTGGGCTATCTCTCTAGGACTGCGCGCAGCCTGCCCTTCGATTGCAAGCGTGAGATGATTAAGTATGTGGTTGTTAATCCAGGCGAATAGATCGGCGCGCGTAAGCAGACGCTCACAACCACGGAATGCATTCAATAGCTCTCGAATTTCGGAGCACTGATGCTTGTGCTCTGATTCCAAGTCCTTGATCCTCTTGGCACCATATTCGCCCCAGACCTCATCAAAATTCGACTTTTCGATTCGGTTCTTGTGGTCATCGAGGGCACTAGCCTGGGCCAGTTTACAGAGTTGAATTGCCCATCGAGGCCGTTCATAGGCGAGGGTATATATCACTCTGTATGTCAGTTGCTCCTTGTCGCCCCAAAGCATTTTCGGAAAGAAGACTTCGTCAAAGTATTGAGCATGAAGCTTTTCTTCATCATGGTGAGCCGGGACTGAAATCTTGACCCCAAGACGGTCAGCCTGCGCCTTGACGCGAAGAAAGAGCAATTTCCGAAATTCGACTAACGACCACCGAATCTCCGCCACGTACTGCTCAACCTTGTCCAAGGATTCATCAAACCGCCGGAGTATTGCCCAAACATCGCTGCGCATCGTCGCCCGTATGTACACATCTTCAGTGTCTTGCGCTAGATAGCGGCAAGCCGAGAAGAAAGTTCCGAGTTCTAGATTTTCGTGTTGTGTGTTTTGAAAGGTCGCGTCAAGGTCATCGATGAGAAACCATAGCCGAGCCTTTTTGACACGTTGGAATAGCGCGACCTCGTCGGCCGCCGGTCGCGTTTTGACGCCACCCTTTGATAACAGTCCCCCGAGACGATCGACCAGACAGCCGACCAGATTCCTAGACCTGAATCCTTCCAGTTCGCTTGCCTCGACCAAAGTAATCTGGTCTTCAGTGAGCGCCATTTTAAGTCGGGTCGCCAAATGTCGATTGGCGAGGGCGCATAATTTGACCATCCAGTTGCGAATGTGGTCATTGGGTGTCCGCAAGTGATCCTGCATGCTGGTTCTTAAGCCGGAGAGATCTGCTCCTCGACATTTGATAATCAGGGATTCTGGCTCCCGCTGTGAAATGGAGTGGGCTGCCCATTGAATGAGTGCCGACTTCCCGACGCCCTTCCTCGCAGTGGAAATGAGGAATTTGGAGTTTGACGCGATGAACGCGTCGAATTGCGGTTGTTCTACGAAGTAAGGCAGTAGCTCCGCAATATTCGTATCGTCTGCGGTTTCGTTGCCGAAGTTGAGGTCTTTAAGAAAGGTTTTCATAATGGGTCCTCGCTATCTCGCAGTAGTTCCCGACGATTAGCTGATCCGGCCTTTTCCGTCCGCCGAACTTTGAATTCGGCTGACCGATGTAAGGAGACTGGGGGAATCGGTCATTTTTGGGATTATAACGGAAAAACCATCGGTTCGCCATAAGGGAAGGCAGGATGGCGGTCGGCCCTAATGGAATTAGACTGGTCGGCATAATCGGGCCGGCGGGCTCCCCATTATCCCGGGAAGCGGTCGATTTCCATGGAAATCGACCGCTTCCCGGTCCTATTGGCACAATAATTGATCCCTTTTGGACGAAGAGCTCCGGGAGGCGATCATGGAAGCCAAACGAAAGGACGAGACCGCCGCGCAGATCGAAGCGCTCAGGGAAGAGATGCGGCGCATGGCCGCCGAGAACCGCATCCTGAAGGCTGAGCTCGCCGGCGAGCACACCGGTTGGCCGGTGAGGATCCCCCCGGCCTCCGAGGTCCCCCCCATCGGTCCGGTCCCGCCCGCGAGCCCCGTGCCGGACCCGACCCCGGTCTCACCAATCTTACGGGAGGAGGAAGTCGGCTCTCAAAAGAGCGCGGCCGAGGCGCCCAAGAAGGCGCCCCGCGTCCTCCAGGCTCCCATTCAGCAGGGTCCGACGCTCTCGGATAGGGCGGCGGCATGGTTCGACTCCATCCTCAAGAGCCTGCGCGAACAAGGCACCGAGCGCCTGGTCGGCGAGAAGCTCTTCAACTACGCGGGCATGGCGCTCCTGGTCCTGGGCGGAGCCTTCTTCCTCAAATACACCGCGGGGCTGCTCGGGCCTGCGGGCAAGCTTGCGACCGGCGTGCTCGCCGCCTCCGCCCTCATCGCCTCCGGGGAGGCCCTGCGCCGCAGGGAGGGCTACGCTCCCTTCAGTGTGCCGGTCATCGGCGGGGGCTGGATACTCCTCTATTACACGGTGTTCGCCGCGCATTATCTCCCCCAGGCCCGCGTCATCGAAAGCGCGGCCCTCGAGTTCGCCCTCCTCTGCGCCAGCGCCGCGGGCATGATCGTGCACAGCCTGAGGGCCAAATCGAGGCCGCTGACCGCCTTCGCCTTCGGCATCGCCTATTTCGCCTTCGCGATCACCCATCTGGGGACGCCGAGCCTGACCGTCTGCGCCGTGCTCGCCTTGGCCGGCGCGGTGCTCGTGCGCTCCCTCGGCGCTCCGGAGCTCGCCGCCATCAACTTGGCCGGCTTCTACCTCAATTACTTCCCGATATTCAGGCTCGCCCTCGGCGCGAACCCCGCTCAGGCGTTCCCGGCGGCCGATTTCTGGTACAGCCTGGGGGCGGCGACCGCGGTCCATGGAGTCTACGCCTGGCTGACCCCGCGCGGGGACGAGGAGGGCTCTCTCCCCTGGCTCGACGCCGCGCTCTCCTTGAGCGCGGTGCTATACGCCGCGCTCTTTTATTCCCAGGTCGGGGCCTTCGGACCCGGCAATGCCGTCGCGGTGCTCCTCTGCCTGGCCGGCGTCCTCGGCGGGCTATCCTCCCTGACGGGACGGGGAGAGGGCAAGGCGCTCCCCCAGGTGCAGGGGCTTCTTTCGGCCGCCGTCACGGCGCTCGCCTTGGCGAAGCTCGATGGTCCCGCCCAGCAGCTCTGGGGTTTCGCCTTGGCCTCGACCGTGTTCGGGCTTATGGGCCTCTGGCTCAAGAGGCCGAGCATGGAGCGCTACGGGTTGGCCATGGCTGGGCTCGCCGCGCTCGTGCACATCGGCCATCCCCTCGAAGCGGAGTCGATGAAGCTCGCGATGGGCGCGGGCCTCGCCTATCTGGGGGTCTCGGGCTATGCGCTCGCCGCGATCGGCGGGGGCGGCTCCAAGACGCCGGACATCGCCGGCCTCCGTTTCTACGGCGGCCTCGGCTTCCTGCTCATGGCTTTGTGGACTTGGTTCGAGCCGCCCGCGTTCGCGGTCTCGGCCATGACCTTGGCCCTGGCCCTTGAATGGTCCTCGCGGCGCCTCAAGGCGGAGGCCCTCTTCCAGCAAGCCGTGCTCGTGGAAGTCGGGGTGGGCCTCTACAGCTTCCTCATAGACTACGGCGCGAACCAATCGCTCCTTGGTCCGCTGAGCCCGCGGCTGTTGGTGACCGCCGCCCTCGGCTCGGCCTACGCCTACCTCCTCTTCGCCAGCGAGGCGCCGGAGGGGTCCTTCCTGGGCGTGAAGCATTCCGACTGGAGGAGGATGTGCGCGTGGCTCATGAGCGGGGTGCTCGCTTTCGGAGTCTACAGCGAGCACCGCTTCGGTCCGCGCGTGCGCCTGCCCATGTGGGCCGCCTCCGCCCTGGCCATGCTCGCCCTGGGCCGTCGCCGCGGCCTCGCCGGAAACGACCTGCGCCTGCAAGGCTATCTGCTCATCTGCGGCACGGCCGCGGAGGCCGTGCTCTCCTATCTGGTCCGCTCCCAGGCCCTGCTCGGGACCTTGGGCTGGCTGGAGACCGCCATTTACGCCGCGGCCTCGCTCGCGCTGCTCGCGCCCCTCGCCTGGCCGGCTTGGGCCGAGACCCCCTCGGAGAGGACCGAGGAGCTGGCCGCGGCGCATCTTTGCTCCTGCCTGAGCCTGGGACTGCTGGCGGCCTTCATCTATAAGGAAGCCGCCGGGACGATCGTTACGCTCGGCTGGTCCCTGCTCGGGGTGGCCTTCGTCCTCGCGGGGCTCGCCCTGCGCAGGCAGGCTCTACGGCTGCCCGGAGTGGCGCTCCTGGTCCTGTGCGTGCTCAAGGCTCTCTTCCAGGACCTGACGGGCCTCATCCTTCCCTACCGGGTGCTCAGCTACATGGTGCTCGGCGGCGTGCTGGTCCTGGCCTCCTACCTTTATGTTCGGCTCTCGGCGGAGGCCGACTGCGATGCGGCGTGAGGGAGGTGGGCTGGGAGCCGCGGCGATGATCGCCGCGCTGGCCGCGGTTTCTGGGACCCTCGCCCTGCGCGCGGGCCCGAGCCGGGAGAGCCTCCTGCCGCTCCTGCGGGTCGGCCAGGAGCACGGAGGGCAGGCCGAAAGAATGCTCTCGGCTCTGATCCCGGTGGACGCCGATGAGGAGCGGCGGATCGGGGAGGCGATGACGCGGCGGTTGCGCGAGGCCGGCGCGACCGCCGACGCGGGAGTCGAATCGCTCGGACGCAGGCTCGAGCGCACCGGCATCCCGAAGCGCTACGCCGGCCGCTACGCCTACTTTATCCTCTCCTCCGAGTGCGCCGCGGCCTTCGCCGTGCCCGGGGGTCGGGTCTTCCTCACCAAGGGCATGCTGGCCAGGATGGGCTCCGATGAACGCGTCTCCTTCATCCTCGCTCACGAAATGGGCCACGCGGAGCTGGGGCACACGGCGTCGCTGGTGCGCTACCGATCCCTGCCGGCCAGATGGGGCGTACCTGGAGGAGGGCTCCTCCAGCTTCTGCGCTCCCTGGCCGCGCTCTCCTTCAGCGAGACGCAGGAGCTCGACGCCGACGCGTACGCGCTCCGCCTCATGGAGGCCGGCGGGTTCAGGCGAGCGGCGGCTTTCGAGAGCTTGGCGAGGCTCTCGACGCTGGAGCGGCGAACGGCCGCGCGCCGCGGCCCGTTCTCCCTGTTGGCCGAAGGACTCCTCGATTACGGGCGCACGCACCCAGGCATGCGTGAGCGCCTCCAGCGATTGGCCTCTGTCTTATGAAGAACCTCCTATCGGCCGTCTCCTCCGGGGTATTGCTGCTCCTTTCCTTCGAGCCTTTCGGGCTCTGGCCTTTGGCGTGGGTGGCCCTGGTCCCCCTGCTTCATGCCGTCCTCGACTGCAAGGATTCCCGCTCCGCCGCGGACCTGGCGGGAGTGACGGGCTTGCTCTTTTACGGCAGCTCCCTGCACTGGCTCAGCAAGGTATTCGGTCCCATGGCCGCGGCGTTCTGGTGCGTCTTCGCGCTCTGGCTCGTCCTTCCCGCGGCGCTCTGGCGCCGCGCGGCGATGGGCGCGCCCGCGTGGAAGGCGGTGGCCGCCGCGGGGGCTCTTTGGGCCGGCGCCGAATACTTCCGCGCCGAGGTCTGGCCCCTGGCCTGTCCCTGGCTCGCTTTGGGGTTCAGCCAGGTGCCCTGCAAGCCCCTGCTCCAGCTCTCGAGCCTCATCGGCGTCTACGGACTCTCGGCCCTCATCGTCTCGGCCAACGCGGCTTTCGCACTAGCTCTGCGAGGCTCGCGCGGCCCCGCCCTTGCCGCGGTCCTCGGCTTGGCGGGCGCCGCAGCCTGGGGGGTCTGCCGCATGGCGGACCCGGCTCTTCTGGGCACGGAAGAGTTGAAGGTGGCCCTTATCCAGGATGAGAGCTACGACCTCGACCGCCTGGCCGGGCTCAGTCTCGGGCCAAGAGTCCGCGACGCGGACCTACTCGTCTGGCCCGAATACGGCTTCAGCGTGCAGGCCGGACAGGAAAAAGCCTATCTCTCGCTCCTATCTAGAAAATTGGTTGGAACCCGGGCAGTTGCCGTTCTGGGGGGCGCGACGCTTCCCGAGGAGCCACGCGACGGGGGGATGAGGAATTTCGCTTGGGTCATGGCGCCCGGGGGGCGTCTTTTGGGGAGCTACGACAAACTCCACCCCATCCCCTTCATTGAGAAGTATCTCAGGCCCAACCCCCGTCCCGAGCCCGTCGACACGCCCCTGGGTCCCTTGGGAACGCTCATCTGCTACGACCTGGATTTCGAGGACGGAGCCAGGCGCATGGCCGGGCTCGGGGCGAGGCTGCTCGCCGTTCCTAACCTCGACCCCATGGAATGGAAGGACTGGCAGCATCGCCAGCATTCGGGCATGGCCCCCATGCGGGCGGTGGAGTCCGGGCTCTGGGTCGCGCGCGCGGCATCCTCCGGCATATCGCAGGTCATCGATCCGGCCGGACGCGTGAAGGCCGCCTTGCCCTCGGGCCGCTCCGGCGTCCTGGCGGCCAAGGCGCGGCTCAAGGAGGGCGGGACCCCCTACACGCGGCTGGGCTGGCTCCTGGCTCCTTTATGTATGATGTTTTGCGCCATTTCGCTCGCGGCGTGGACGCTCGAACAGGTGGAGGAACGCTATGCTGCCTTCCTTACGATCCTATCTTGACCGCGTGGGCTCCGACCTGGAGGCGTGCGCCGCCTCCGGGGTGATCTCCGCCGAGCAGGCGCGGGCCATCCGTTCCTGGCTCGCCGAGCGCGAGGCCTCCTCGCGCGTGCGCGGCTCGGTCTGGGTCGCCATCATGGCCGGCCTCTTCATCACCGCCGGAGTCGTGCTCATCCTCACGCATAACTGGGACAAGATCCCCGACTGGGGCAAGGTCGCCGGCTTCATCGCCCTCCTGGCCGTCGCGGGCGCCGCCGTTTTGAAGGCGTATCCGTGGAAGCCGGCCGCCGCGGTCGCCTTGGAGCTCCTCTGGTTCTTCCTACCCCTGGCCGGCATCGGTCTTTACGCGCAGGTCTTCCAGCTTTCCGGCGACCCGGTCCGGCCCTATCTGCTCTGGCTGGCGCTGACCTTGCCGCTGGCCTGGGCGAGCCCGCTCCCCGTGGCCGCCCCGGTCCATGCCGCGGCCCTGCTCCTCGTCCTCTACCGGGGAAGTCTTTCCCACGGGAACATGATGTCGCTTGTCGGCTTCCGGGGGGCCGCGCCCGATGTCCCCCTCCTGTCCTGGGCCGTGTGCGTCTCGATGGCGGTCCTCGCCGCCGTCGAGGCCCGCCTGCTCCTTCGCGTCGAGCATCGGAGCTACGCGGTGGGCGCCCTGCTGGGCTGGCTCGTCCTGCTCTTGTTGAACCATACCCCCCTTCAAGCCTCCCACGCGGGCCTCCTCGCGCTCGCCTGCGTGTCCGCCGCGATCCTGTGGCTGGGCTGGGGGCTCCATGCGCGGCTTCCCGAGTCGCATCTGCGCTCGCCGCTGGGGACCTTCCTGGCGTCCTTGTACGGCCTGAGCTTCGCCTGGCATTTCGATGAGACCAAGGCCGGGTCCATCGAGCCGGCGGGCCTGGTCTTGACCGGCCTCCTGGCCTTGGGAGCGGCGGCGGCTTCCCTGCGCCTTCCGGAGGGGTCCTTGAGTCCGCAGGCGCGCTGGGACAGGGCCGGCCGCTGGGGGCTCCTCCTCTCGCTGGCCGTCGCGGGGGCGACCCTTCAGGACTCCATCCCGGTCTGGAAAACGGCAGGCGTGTGCGCCAACATCCTCCTGGCTTGCGCCGGGATAGGCCTCATGTGGCACGGCTCCCTGGTGTCGAGTCGGCGGCAGGTGGATCTTGGCGCGGGAGTGCTCTTCCTGGTCCTCGTCACCCGCTTCATCGACTACTTCGGCTCCATGCTCCAAGGAGGGGTCGCGTTCCTGGCCGCGGGGCTCTGTCTGGCCGCCTTGTCCTTCGCGCTCCAGCGCGGCCGAACGGCCTTGCTAAGCCGTGTCCGTGAAGGAGGGCTCCCATGAGGACGCTCAAGCTCGCTCTGGCCGCCCAATGCCTCTTCTTCGCCCTATGGGGAGGCCGTCTCCTCGCCTCGGGCCGGGGTGGAGAGGAGATCTGGCTCAAGACCGTCCCGGTCGACCCGCGGGACCTCATCAGCGGGCACTATGTGGCGCTCCGCTATGACATCAACGAGCCCTCCGTGGAGGGCTGCGCGGAGCTCCGCGCCCGGCCGGAAGGTTCGGCCGTCTTCGTGGAGCTCGGGCCGTCCTCTTCGATGGGACGGGCCGCGGGCCGGGAGGTGCGGGTATGGGAAGCGAAAGCCTGCCGTTCCGTCCCCCAGGGTTTCGAGGGCGCGTGGGTGAAGGGAGTCTTGCGCCGCGCGTCGTGGAGGGCCCCCTCCATCGAGTTCGGCATCGAGCGCTTCTATGTCACCGAAGACAGTCCGTTG
>CAYWAR010000038.1:0-12741 GCA_964455765.1 uncultured Elusimicrobia bacterium | reverse complement strand
GAAATTCCCCCCGTCCGGGTCCGCGATGTAGCCCACGGCCGAGTTGCAGGTGGCGGAGTTGAAGCAGGGGGGGTCGATCTGGAGGGTGCGCGGGAGGTTGATGCCGCCGGTCCAGGTGTTCTTGCCGAAGCGGCTGGGATATTCCTGCCCGTCGGGCATGGTGAGGCGCAGGCCGTAGTCGAAGCCGGTCTGCACGTAGGTGGAGAGATTGATCGTGGCCCGGAAGCTGTTGGCCGCCACGAAGGTGAAGGAGCTGATGATTTCCGTCTGGGACTCCGAGCTCAAGGAGACGTCGTTCCATTTAAACAGCGAGAAATACGGCTTCGTGCTGGGCTGCCACCAATAATTGAGGTTGGCGGCCTGGCCGCCCGCCCAGGTGATGTCATAGGTGGGCTTCGAAAGATAAGCCGGGGAGCCGGCGATGGTCTCGGTGGTGTAGCTGGTCGTGAAGCTCGGGGCGGGAAAGGTGGAGGTGATGATCTTGTCGAAGTAGGCCTTGCTCGCGTCGCTCCACATGATGGGGAGCGCTTCGTTGGCTCCGACCCAGAAGCCGAGCTTGGGGTTGTTGAGGCTGCTGCCCGTGCGGAACTGCTGGATGGCGTCGCATTGCGGAAGCGTCGTGGCGGTCGCGGTGGTCCTGCAGACGCGGTAGTTGATTTCGGCCTGTGTGCTGCTGACATAGGCCATGTAGACGTCCTCGGTCAGGGTCGCCGGGGAGGGCTTGGTGTAGACCAGGGAGATGGCCGGGTCGCGGATCGGGGTGGCCAAGGAGCCGCCGTTGCCCCCGGCGTCCACCGTGAAGCCGGCGGTCATGGTGGCCTGGGCAGTCCTGCGGCGATAGAACAACTGGCCGACGTTGTTGGTGTAGGCGATGTGGACGTCGTCGTTGTTGGCGGGCAATATGTCGTTTATCATGGCCATGCCGTAGCCGTCGTTGTCGTCCACGGTCCAAGGAGCGTAAGCGTTGTCGCCGAGGGCCAGGTCGTCCACGCCGAAATCCGCGGTGTTGTTGCTCGCTTGGTTGATGGTGACGATGCCCATGCTGGTCTCTATCGCATCGGTGGCGTCGAGGTTGTCTACGCGCGTGCCTGCGATGAACCGGGGAGTGGTGCCCCCATCCAGGGTCGGGGCCAGGGAGGGGGCGCTTACCCAGGGCAGGGTGTTGTCCGAGTCGAGGCCCACGTTGACTTCGTGGCAATACGTGAACACTCTCAGGTTCACGTCCGGGTCCGGGCTGGACCCCGTGTAGGCCGTCGCGTCGCGGGTGAGGTTGGGGAGCACCACCGTCCCGTGGCTGGCGTATTGGCTGCCTGAAATCCTATTGCTTCGGCTGTCGGCCGCGATTGCGACATAGCCCTGGCTGGTCTGGGAGCCGCAGCTTCCCCCGGTACAGGTCTTGCTGGAGTAGGCTACCACGGCCGAAAGCTGGGCGAGAGGGTCGAAGCTCTGGTTGCTGCCGTTGGTGACTTTCTGGCAGGTGTTGGCGCGTATGACGAAGCGCTGGCGCGTGATGCCCGCGGTGGTGTCCCAGGCGATGGAGCCGTTGTTGTTGAGCGTGCCCCAGCGCAGGAACACCTTGTTGCCCGAGGTATTGTTGTTGGAGCCGTTGGTCGTGGAGCCGCCGCCCGGGATGTCCAGGGTCCCGTCGCTGGCCACGACGTAAACGCGGTTCAAGTCCGGGGCGTACCAGACGCTGGGGTAGGGCGAGGCCGCGTCCGGCGCCAGGCTCAGGAAAGGGAAGACGTCGGCGTAGCCCCTGGGATTGCTGATGGTCTTGGGGACGAGGACAGCGTTCTCATCGTAGGAGATCCAGTCCTGCCCGTCCGAGGAGAATTGCCAGACGACGCGGTCGGAGTTGATGGCCTTGAAGAACACCCAGTAGCCGGCCCCGGGCTTGTGGAGGATATTCCGCTGGCCCGAGTAGCCGGTTCCGGCCCCGCCGGTGCCCATGACGCGCGTGGTCGCGGCGGCGGGAGAGTTCAGGAGCAGAACGGCGCCCAGGGCGAGCAGGCCGGCCCGCCATGCGGGCCGCGGCTCGGGCCTGCCGCGGGCCTCAGCCACGGAAAGCCTCCAGGGCCTTGCCCGCGGCCCGGCGCACGGCCTCGCTGGGGTCTTTTTCGGCCGCTTCCCGCAGGGCCGCTTGCGCGGCCTTGGCCTTGCGCCCCAGCTTGGCCAAGGACTGCGCCGACATCAGCCGCACCCTGGGGTCGGAATCCGCCAAGGCCTTGATGAGCCCCTGCACCCCCCCCTGGGCCTTGGGACCCACGGCCCCGAGGGCGGCCGCGGCGTGCAGGCGGATGTCGGGGTCCTCGTCCGCCAGGGCCTCCAGCAGGAGCGGGACTTGTTTCTTGGCCTTGGCGTCCATGGCCTTGACCAGGGACTGCAGGCAGTAATTCCTGACTTCCAGGTCCTTGGCGCAGGCGAGGAGGGCGGGGGCCTGGTCCGAGGAGCGGCCGTCGATCATGGCGAACATCGCCCCCCCGGCCCGCACCCGCAGGTCGGGGTCCCTGAGCAGGGAGATGAGGCCGGGCGTGGCCTTGGGACCCAGGGCGGCCAGCACGCTCCAGGCGATATCCCGGGTCCGGTTGCCCTCGATGGAGGCGATGAGCGGCCGGACCGCTTCCCCTCCCGCCTTGAGCAGGTTGTCGCGCGCCGCCAGGCGGACCGGCGCGTCGGCGTCCCGAAGCTCCTTGACCCAAAGCTCGGGTCCCAGGGGGGCGGGCGGCGGAGCAGGCTGGGCCTCTTGCGCGGGGGCATAGCCGGCAGCGGCGAGCAGGCAGAACGCGGCGAGGGCCGCGGACGCGCGCGCGTGGAAGAAGGTTCCTCGGCGTTTCAACATAGCGTCTTGGAGCACTCCCAAGACCCCGACCTTTCGGCCGTTGCTTCTCGATTCTTGCGTCGGTCTCTCCGATTCCGGCAAGCGGGAGGGGAGAGCGCGCGGGAGGATGCGACCAGCGGGATGAGCGCGCGGGAGGCCTCCGGGCCTGCACACGCGCCTCGAACACTTCCCTACGCGGCGCGGTGCGATGCCCCTACCGGGGCATCGGCCCAGAGCACGGGCCGGGACTTAACAGCGCAGGACCAGGGGGAGAACGCGGCGCGAAACCGCCGGAAGGGAAGGATTTGAACAAGGTCCGGGACAGAGGACGGGGAGAAATGCATGCTCTCCATCGCGCCGTCCGGCAAGGAGCGCGGGCTTGCGGACGGGAAGTCCGGCGGACACGGACTCATGGCCGCCGGAGAAAGGCCTCTCGCGGCGGACTACGGCGGCGAGCAGGGCCGCGCGCTCGAGCATCTCCAGGAGCAGGCGGCTCTTGGGCAGGGAGACGAGGGAGGCGGCTTGGGCCAGGAGCGCGAAGGAGCCCGCCTTGATCTCCCGCTCCACGATGGCGCGGGAGACGGCCTGGTTGTTCGCGTCGCGGACCTCGATGCCGGGACCCGCGCTCAGCGCGCGCCACGCATCCCCGGCGGCTCGCGTCCCGGCCGGCTCGGAGGCGAAGAGCGGCAAGGCGGCCGCAAAACAGAGCGCCAAGAGGGCCACGGTCGCCCATGGCCTCCCGGCGCGTCCGGCTCCGTCCCTCGTTTCTCTCATGACCGAAATAAGCAGCCCGGCCTTGCTAACTATCTTACCCCTCTATCCCGAAGATAGCAAGCTAAGGCCGGGCCGAAATCGGAACCCCTTGTCCGCCGCTCGCTGCTTTCGGCAACCGGGCGACCCGCGTCCGCGGGCCCCTGGCTTTGCGCCCCCGGTTCGCACCCGCCGCCTCCCTGGACTCGGAGAACCGGCGGCACCGTGTTTCGGTGCGGGTTTGCCGTTGTCGCTTCAACGCCGCGTCTGTTCGAGTATAACCCCGGCCACTTGATTTGTCAAGACCCAGGCTCTTGACAAACCACCCCTTATCCTGGATCGCGGCGGTCCAGTCTCCGCCCCATTGACATACATACAAATCTTGTATATACTTATGATGCGAGGTGATCGTCATGAGCACGGCCACGGTCAACATTTCCTTTCCAAAAGGTCTTCTCAAAGCGATCGACGAGGTCGCTCAAGAAGAATCCCGGACCAGGTCCGACCTCTTGAGAGAGGCGACCCGCAGGTATATCGACCAGAGGCGCCGCCTCGGCCGGGTGTTCGCCTTCTGGAAGAGCGAGGCGAAAGCGCTGGGGCTCAAGCCCGCTGACGCGGAAAAAGCGGTCCAGCATGTCAGAAGCGCGAAATAAGAAACCGATTCGAGTCGTCATCGACACCAACGTTCTTATCTCCGCCCTCTGCTTCGGGGGCCTTCCCGCGAAAATCATCCGGCTTGCCCTGACGGCCAAAATAGAGCTCTCCACCTCGGTCTTTCTCATCGACGAGTTCCGGGACGTGATGAAGCTGAAATTTCCGCATCGAGAAGCGGCCATCGTGGAAACCCTCAACGAGTTGGCCCTCTTATGGGACGTGGTTTCCACCGAGGCCCAGCCCACCCTGTCCGTCATCAGGGATGATCCCGGCGATGATCGGGTCCTTGAGTGCGCGGCGACCGCCAAGGCCGCCTGCATCGTGTCCGGCGATAGGCATCTGCTCGACCTTGGGCGCTATCAAGATATCCCGATCCTCTCACCAAGAGACTTCCTCAAACGCTTCGGCTGATCCGGCGTTCAGCCGCGAGCCCAAGCCGCTCACCGGGGAGCGGCCTGGGCGTCGACCTGCCGCCAGACCAGGGCCGAGGCGTCGCGCAGGACGGAAACCAGGTCCCCCACGGCCTCGCCGCGCGTCATGACGCAGAGGACATAAGGAGTCCGCGGGTGGTAGATGATGCCGCAGTCATGGAGCTGTCTGAGCCCGCCCTCCGGATAGGCCCTCTCGCCGAACTTGTGGGCCGTCATCGTCCCGGGCGGAAGCCCGGCGGCCAAGCCCTGGTCGAACTCGCTTCGGACCAGGAATTCGAGCGCCCTGCGCGACATGTCCCGGCCGAGATAGGAGGCGTTGTAGAGGATGCGGAAGAAGGTGGCGTACTCCTTGACGTTCATCTGCGCGTCCCTGGCGGCCAGATCCGGCGGCTTGACCCCGAGGTCCAGGAACACCCGATCGAAGACCTTGCGGTCCAGGTAGCCCAGGAGAAGGTCGTGGGCGCGATTATCCGAGCGCGCGATCATCAGTTCCAGGAGTTCCTCGACCGAATAGGAGCGCCCTTTCTCGACGTGGCGGCCGGGAGTTATCTCCACGGTCGAGCGGTCCTCGGGATCCATGTCCGTCAAGCGGGCCGAGAGCAGGCCCGGGAACGACTCGGCCTCCTTGAGTATGGCCATCATGATGGGGACCTTGAAGAGGCTGGCCGGGGAGAAAAGCTCCCGGGAGTTGACGCCGAACCAGGGCCCGTTGTTGAGGTCCCGGAAATAGATGGAGATGTGGGACACATGCGTCCCCGAGGAGGTCCTTTGCGAGATGAACTCCTCCAGGCGGTTGCGAAAGGACTTGGTCTCGCGGAACTCGATGCCGAGCTCGAGGTCCAGAAGGGGATTGGTGAGCCCCACCGCCCCGTCCTGGCGGACGTACAGGGCGCGGCAGTCCTGTGGGCCGGGACCGGGGGAAGCGCACCCCGCCGCGGCCAGCAGGGCCAGCAATAGGGCGCCCCGCCGGATCAAGGCTTCACTCTCCGAGCCAGAGCCTGCGCTTTCTCCAGCCAGGCGATCTTCTCGCGAAGGGGCAATGCCGCCAACCGGCGGAGTTGGGACAACTCATGCCCCTCCCAGCCCCGGTCCCAGGAGGTCTCCCCCTTTTCCGGACGGTCAGGAGCCATCGGGTCCCTTGAGCGCTTCCAGGCGCTCGATGTCCAGAAGGTCCTTGGGCCTGCCGGCCGCGCGTTTGAGGGAGATGAGGTCTTCGCGCGAGAGGAAGGTCGCCTTGATCCCGGGTCCCGCCTCGAACCGGCTCGCCCTGGAATAAGCCGCGGTGAAATCCAAGGGAACCTGGGCGAAAATGTCGATCTCCGTGGCCGGGTGACGCGGGCTGAAAAGGGAGAAGACTTTCATGTTCTTTTCGGATATCCAGGAGCGGCGCTTGCCCGCGTCCGCGAAGTCCTCTAACGGGACCGGGGCGCGGGGACGGTAATCCAGCGCTCCCAGCGCGGCCAGCCAGGTCCGGAGTTCCGGGTGGTCCAAGTCCAGGATGATGTCAAGGTCGGCGGTCAGGCGGACATAGCCATGGGCCACAACCGCGAGGCCCCCCGCGATCAGATAGCGCGCCCCCGCGCCGTTGAGCGAACCGACGATCGCCTCGACGCTGCCTGTCTCCATGAGCCTCCAGCCTCCCATCCTGGGAAGCAGCTTTTATGGCGTCTTGCCGATTCCCATCATCTTTTCGGCCTTCTTCCAATAGGCCAGTCGTTCCTCTCGGGACAAGTTCCGCAATGCCTCCCCTATAGCCCTGGCGCCATCCAGCTTCATCCGAACGCAGTCGAAGGTCTTAGTCTTCATAGCCGATTACCTCTTTGGGGGATACTCATCCAAGACGCCTCCCCAGACCGAAGTGTCTGCATAAACCCGCTGGATGCGCTGTGGCACGGCCATTCTCCGGTATCTCTGACTCTCCCTGGTTCCCCTCAAAGTGTAACAGAGGCAGGCCCCGGCCGCAAGTCGAAGAGGTTTAGGCCCATGAGAAAGATTTGTCCCGGAGAATGGTCTGCTCGCGGCTCTTGCCCACGGACACGATGGAGACCGGCAGTCCCAGGCGGCGCTCCACCCACTCGACGTAGTCGCGCGCGCCCTTGGGTAGGTCCGAGAAGCGCCGCGCGCCGGAGATGTCCCCGCTGAAGCCCGGCAGGCTCTCATAAACGGGCTCCGCGTCGAGAAGCTCCCGCCGCGAATAGGGGAACTCCGAGAGCCTCTTGCGGCCCACGCGATAGGCCGTGCAGACCCGGAGGGGATGGATGCCGGCGAGCGTGTCGAGCTTCATCATCGAGAGGCGGTCCACTCCGCTCACGCGCAGGGCGGTCCTCAACTGGGGCAGGTCCAGCCAGCCGATGCGCCGGGGCCGTCCCGTGGTCGTGCCGTATTCCTTGCCCGTCGTCCGGATGAAATGAGCGACGCGGCCTTCGATCTCGGTGGGGAAAGGCCCTTGTCCCACCCGCGTGGTATAGGCCTTGAACACGCCCAGCACGGAGCCGATGCGCGTGGGGCCCACGCCCGTGCCGGTGCAGGCCGCGCCGGCGGTGGGGTTCGATGAGGTGACGAACGGATAGGTGCCGAAGTCGAGATCGAGCATGGCGCCCTGCGCGCCCTCGAAGAGCACGCGCCGGCCCCGGGACAAGGCCGCCTCGATGAGGACGGAGGAGTCGGCGGCCATGGGCCTTAAAAAGGACCGGAGTCCCGCGCAGCCCGAGAACACCTCCTCGCGTATGCGCTTGAGCGGCTGGATGCGCGAGAGCTCGGCCGAGCGGACCCGGAGATTGCGCTCCACCAGTTCCTTAAAGAGCGGCGGGTCGAGGAAATCGCAGAGCCGGATGCCGATGCGGGCCACTTTATCCTCATAGCAGGGACCTATCCCGCGCTTGGTCGTGCCGATGCCCCGTCCCCCCTCCTCGCGCAGGGTGTCGAGAAGGATGTGGTAGGGCAGGATGATGTGGCAGGCGGGGCTCAGCCAAAGGCGGCCCTTGACCCTCACGCCTCTGCGCTCGAGGCCGCGGACCTCCGTGCGCAGGGCCTTGGGGTCGACCACCACCCCGTTGCCGATGACGGCCGTTTTCCCGGGGATGAGTATGCCGGAGGGAACGGTGTGAAGGGCGAAACTGCGGCCCCCGAACACCACCGTGTGCCCGGCATTGTTGCCTCCTTGATAGCGGGCCACGACCGCGGCTTTGCGCGAGAGCCAATGGACGATCTTCCCCTTGCCCTCGTCCCCCCATTGTACCCCGACCACCGCGAGTCCCTTCATGGAAGCCTCCTCGAATGCGCGCAGCGCGCTTTGTGCGCCGCCTATAAATGGTCTACCCGAAGAATTTCTTCCACCAGGAGGGCTTGGCCGCGTCCGCAAGGGCCGCTCCCGCCGGAGCCCGGGCCGGCCTTTGCGCGGCCTTGAGCCGGATGTCCCGGGGCAGGCTCACCTCCCCGCAGAGCCCGGCGGAGAACCGCACGCGGATGAGCACGGATCCGTCGGCGGCCTTGCTCGTCGCCTCCACCGGCACGGAGATCGGAGCGGAAGCCCCCTCGCTCCCCCCCTCCGCGGCGTCACCCGCCGCGGGGGAGGAACCGAGGAGCCGCGCCAGATACCGGGCCACGTCCCTGCCGTCGGTGATGCACGCGTAGACCGCGTCCCCGGACTTGAGTCCTCCGGCCTCCACTCCCTCGGGACTCGGTTCCAGGGCCACGCGCAGAACCAACGGCTCGGAAGGCCTTCGCCCGGCTTGGGAGAATTTCTCTCCCCCCACAGCTTCGCCCGCCGCGGGGGGCGAAGAATCGTCCTCCACGGCCGGGCCCAGTTCCTGGAACTGTCCCCGGTCGAGGAGTTCCGCGCGGATCTCCAGCTCCGTCTCTCCGCCCAGAAGGCGGGAGAGCAGGGCGCGCACATCCGCGGCCTCGCGGGGGCCGAAGCGCGCCTTCTCGTCGTAGAGGCCCGCGGCCTGCGGGGAACCGAGGTACGCGGCCAGGCGCACCTCGACCTCCTGGCTCAGGGCCTGCACCGTGCCCGCCCAGAGCCTGCAGGAATACAGGCGGGCCTCGAAATCGAACCAATGACGGTCGAGCTCGGAGGCGAACACCGCCGGGTTATAGGAAGCCACCGCGCGCGCGCGCAAAAGCGAGCGGCTCTTGAGGTCGAGCACCGCGAGCCAGAGGCCGTGCAGGGACTCCCGCGGGGAGCGGAAGCGGCCCTTGAAGACCAGGATGCTCTGGAAGAGCCTCGGGACCGCGGCCAGGGCGGTCTCCACGTCGTAGCCGCAGAGTTCGAGGGCCAGTTCGGCCTCGCCCCGGTCGCAACCGGTCTCCTCCATCAGGAGCGCGACCTTATCTTTCATGGCTTCTCGGGTGCGACTTGTCGTAGACCTTCTTTAGGCCCGCGAGGGTCGCGTGGGTGTATATCTGCGTGGTGGCCAGATTCTTGTGGCCGAGCATCTCCTGGAGCGTGCGCACGTCGCAGCCCCGGCCCAGCATCTGGGTGGCGAAACTGTGGCGCAGGGCGTGCGGCGTGACGCTCTTGAGCAGGCCCGCCTTGCGCGCGCAGCGCTTGACGATGAGCGCGATCCCGGCGTCGGTGAGCCGTCCCCCGCGCCGGTTGAGGAAGAGGGGCTTCGACCCGGCCAGCGTGGACGCGGAGCGGGAACCCAGATACTCCCGCAGGACCTCCAGGGCCTGCTTGCCGGCTGGGACGAGCCGCTCGCGCGACCCCTTGCCGAAGAGCCGGAGTATGCCTCCCAGGAAGTCCACGTCCGCGATGTTGAGCCGGGAGAGCTCGGAGCGGCGCGCGCCCGTGGAATAGAGCACTTCCAAGATGGCGCGGTCGCGCAGGGCCAAGGGAGCGCCCGACGCCCCTGTGTCGATGAGGTCGTCGGCCTCCTTCTCGGTCAGGAACCTAGGCAAGCGCGCTTCCCGCTTGGGACCCCGCAGGCCCAGGAAGGGGTCGCCTAGGAGCTCCCCCTCCTCTCGAAGGAAGCGGACGAAGGAGCGCAGGCTGGCGATCTTCCTTAATACGCTTGCGCGCTTGAGCGAAGAGGATTGGACGGCGGCCAGGTAGCCCCGGACTTTGTGCCGGGAGAGGGCCGAGGGCTCGCCGCCCCCGTTCTTGGCCCAGAAGGCCTCGAATCCGCCGAGGTCGGCCCGGTAGGCCCGGAGCGTGTTCTCCGAAAAGTTGCGCCGGCCGCGCAGGTGGGTGAGGAATCTCTGGATGCGGAGCTTCAAGCGGCGGCCGCCTCACGCACTATCGAGCTCCGCGACGAGGGTCTGCGCGTCCTCCTTGGAGAGCGGCTTGATGTTGCGGCACTTGGGGAAAGCGGAGCAGGCCAGGAAGTGGCCCCGCTTGCCCAGGCGCAGCCACATGGGGCTCTGGCATTTCCCGCAGGGGCGCTTGGTCATGCGGGGGCGGGAGCCTTCGACCTTCTTCCCCTCCGCGTCCAGGGAATAGGTGTTGCGGCAGACCGGATAGCCGGAGCAGGCCAAAAAGCGTCCCTTGCGCCCGGTGCGGATGACCATACCCTTGCCGCAGACCTCGCACTTCTCGTCGGTCTGCTGGGGGACGACCTTGTGGCCGTCGGAATCGAGTTGGGCCTTGCCCTTGCACTTGGGGAAGCGCGAGCAGGAGAGGTACTTGCCGAAACGGCTCTCCCGGATGAGCATCTTCTCCGCGCAGAGCGGGCACTTCTCCTCGCTCTCCACGGGCTTGGCGCGCGAATCCTCCATCTCCTTGTGCGCCAGGGCCAGACACTTGGCCAGGGGGTCGTAGAAGTTGCGCACCACGCTTTGCCAGCGCTCCTTGCCCTCGGCGATGTCGTCGAGCTGTTCCTCCACCTGGGCGGTGTAGCTCAGGCTGAGCTGTTCGGGGAAATGCCCGTTGAGCTTCTCCACGACCAGGCGGCCCATGTCCGTGGGCAAAAGCCTGCGGTCCTTGAAGTTGCGCTCCACGTAGCCGCGGTCCACCACGGTCTTGATGGTCGGCGCGTAGGTGGAGGGCCTGCCGATGCCGTGCTTCTCCAAGGCGCGGATGAGGCTCGCCTCGTTGTAGCCCGGGGGGGGCGTGGTGCTGTGCTCCTCGGGGGCGAAGCTCTCCGCGCTCAAGGCGTCCGCCGCCTCCAGTTCGGGGAGCCGGCCCTCCGCCTCCTCTTTCTCCTCCTGGTCTTCTTCCTGCGGCTGTTCTTCCTCCTGCGGGGCGGCCGCGGTCCGGCGGTGGGCGCGCAGGAAGCCTTCGAAACGCAGGGTCCGGCCCGTGGCATGGAACACCGCGTCGCCTCCCGCGATATCCACGGACACGGTGTCATAAACGGCTTCCATCATCTGGCTGGCCAAAAAGCGCGTCCAGACCAGGTCGTAGAGCTTGAACTGTTCCGGGCTCAGGTGTTTGCGCAAGGACTGCGGGGTCCGCAGGACGCTGGTCGGCCGGATGGCCTCGTGGGCCTCCTGGGCGCCCCGCACTTTCGAGGCGTACACCGGCGAGGTTTCGGGGACGAACTCCTTGCCGAACTCGGAGCCGATGAAGGAGCGCGCCTCTTCCTGGGCCACGGCCGCGACCGATACCGAGTCGGTCCTCATGTAGGTGATCAGACCCACGGGTTCGCCCGCGGCCCCTTCGCCGCCGCCCCCTTGGGCGCCGATATCCAGGCCTTCATAGAGTCCTTGGGCGATGCGCATGGTGCGCTCGGCCTGGAAGCCGAGCTTCTGGGAGGCGGCCTGCTGGAGCGTGCTGGTGATGAAGGGGGGCTGAGGCCTGCGGCGGACCTCCTTGCGTTTGACCTCCGCGCCGCGATAGGAGACGCCCTCCAGGGCCGCGAGCACCTTGTCCATCTCCGCCTTGCCCTTGAAACAGCTGGCCTTGACCCGGTACTCCTCCGAGAAGAGGGTGAAGGAGCGCGTGCTCTCCACCTTCTCCCCCTTCCACTGGGTCAGGCGCGCCTCGAAGGAGGGCGGCGAGCCCGGCTTCTCGAAGCGGGCCGCGAGCGTCCAGTAGGGCTCGGACTCGAAGGCCTTGATCTCCTTCTCCCGCTCCACCAGGAGGCGGACGGCCACCGACTGCACCCGGCCGGCGGAAAGCCCGCGCCGGATCTTCTTCCAGAGCAGGGGGCTGATCTTGTAGCCCACCAGGCGGTCGATGACGCGCCGCGCCTGCTGGGCGCAGACCAGGTTCATGTCCACGCTCCGCGGCGACTTGAGCGCCTGCGCGATGGCCTGCGGGGTGATCTCGTGGAAGGTGATGCGCTTGGCCCGGGATTCGTCGAGCTCCAGGATCTGCATGAGGTGCCAGGCGATGGACTCGCCTTCCCGGTCATGGTCGGTCGCCAGGTACACGTACTGTGAGTTCTTGACGAGCTTCTTGAGCTCGGGCAGGAGCTTCTTGGTGCGGGGCAGGAGGGTATAGCTCGGCTCAAAATCCTTGTCCTCCGCCACCCCCAGCTTCTTCTCCGGCAAGTCCCGGACGTGGCCGTAGGAGCTGGCCACCACGTAGCCCTTTTTGAGGAAGCGTGAGATCGTCCTCTGCTTGGCAGGGGACTCTACGATCACGAGGCTCTTCTTCTTCTCGGTTTTCTCTGTTTTTTCAGTTTCTGGCATAGTTCTGACCCGGCAAGGCGCTCACTTCCCCGCGCCGCTCCAGCTCCGAAATCGTCGCGACGAGCCTGGCAGGCTCCCAAGCCGTCCCGGCGAGCAGTTCGCCGAACCCCGCCCCCGCGGACCGAAGCAATTCTAAGATTTTTTTCTCGTCAAGGGTATGCCCTGCCGCGCCCAGGCTCTCCTGCGCCCCCTCCGGGAGCGGCCGCCTTCCGACGGATTCCGGAGGCGGCACTCCCTCGCCGCAAGGCTCGGTCGGAGAACGGCCGCCCTCGGGCGCGCGGAGTTGCGGCAGTTCCTGGAGCACATCCTCCAGGCCGCGCGCCATGGCCGCCCCCTGGCGGAGCAGTTCCAGCGGCCCTTCGCTCATCGCGCAATCGGCCGGCCCGGGCACGGCGAACACCTCGCGCCCCTGCGCCAGGGCCGCGCGGGCCGTGATCAGGGCGCCGGACCTCATATCCCCCTCCACCACGACCACGCCCATGGAAAGGCCCGAGATGATGCGGTTGCGCC
>CAYWAR010000037.1:6293-13012 GCA_964455765.1 uncultured Elusimicrobia bacterium | reverse complement strand
GCCGAGGCCCGGCCAGGGGCCGGGACCCCGGGGCAAGCCGCGATCACGCTCTCGCAGGAGCGCAGACAGCTTATCGGCATGAAGACGGAGCCGGTCGCCAAACGCGATCTCGCCGCGGCCGTGCGCGCGAGCGGGCGCGTGGCCTACGATCCGGATCTCTACAACGCGGTCGCGGAGCATCGCGCCGCGGTGAAGGCCCGCGAAAAGGTCCAGGGAAGCTCCTATCCGGACGTGCTCGAGCGCTCCGAGTCGCTCGTGCGCGCCTCGGCCCTGCGCCTGCGCCAGTTGGGGCTCTCCGAGGAGCAGATCGCCGACTGCGGCCGCTCCGATGAGCCGCCTATCAACCTGCTGGTGGGAGGCGGGGGGCACGGGGGCGCGGTGTGGGTGTACGCGCAGATCTACGAGTTCGAGATCGGCATGGGGCGCCCCGGCCAAGCGGCGGAGATGACGACTCCGGCCTATCCCGGACGGAAGTTCCGCGGGACGGTCAAGTCGCTCGACCCTGTCCTGTCGAGCGAGACGCGTTCGCTCAAGGCCCGCATCGAGGCCCAGGACCCCGAGGGCCTGCTCAAGCTCGAGATGTACGTCAACACCGTCATCCGGGTGAGCCTGGGCCGGAAGCTGGCCTTGCCCGAATCCGCCCTGCTCGACTCGGGGGAGCGCAAGCTCGCCTTCGTGGACCTGGGCGGCGGACGCATCGAACCCCGCGAGTTGTCCTTGGGTCAGGAAGCCGATGGCTATTACGAGGTGCTGGGGGGACTGCGCGAAGGGGAACGGGTGGTCACCTCGGCGAATTTCCTCATCGACTCGGAATCGAAGCTAAAAGCGGCGATATCGGGGGCGGGGAGCAAGAGCAAGGGGAAGAGCGCCGATCCGCACGCTGGACACGGAGGAGGGCCCAGATGAAACAGGAAAACGACCCCCCGGAACGGACGGACCCCCCTGGGGGGTCCGTCGGCAGCGCCCCCCGAACGGAGACAGACCCCCGCGGGGGGTCCGTCGAGAGGATCATCGCTTGGTCGGCGCGCAATAAGTTCCTGGTCCTGCTGCTCACCGCCGCGGCCCTGGCCGGCTCCTATTACTGCATGAAAACGGTGCGCCTGGACGCGATCCCCGACCTCTCGGACACCCAGGTCATCGTCTACTCGCGCTGGGACCGCTCCCCGGACATCCTCGAGGACCAGGTCACCTATCCCGTCGTGGCCGCGCTGTTGGGGGCGCCCAAGGTCAAGGCGGTCCGGGGTTTTTCGGACTTCGGCTTCTCCTATGTCTACGTGATCTTCGAGGACGGCACGGACGTCTATTGGGCGCGCTCGCGCGTGCTCGAGTATCTGAGCAAGATACTGCCCCAGCTTCCCGAGGGCGTGCGCACGGAATTGGGACCCGACGCCAGCGGCGTGGGCTGGGTGTACCAATACGCGCTCGTGGATAAGAGCGGCGGGCGCAGTCTCGCCGAACTGCGGACTTTCCAGGACTGGTATCTGCGCTACTATCTCCAGGCCGTTCCGGGCGTGGCCGAGGTCGCCTCCATCGGGGGCTTCCAGAAGCAGTACCAGGTGCAGCTCGATCCCAACGCGCTCGCCGCCTACAACATATCCCTCATGAAGGTGGTCGAGGCCATCCGGGATGGCAACAACGACGTGGGCGGCCGATTGGTCGAGTTCGCGGGGACCGAATATATGGTCCGCGGCAGGGGCTACGCCAAGTCCGAGGAGGACATCGAGAACATCGTCGTGGGGCGGGACATGCGCGGCACCCCGGTGCTGGTCAAGAGCCTGGGCCGCGTCTCCATGGGCCCCGAGATCCGGCGCGGAGTCTCGGACCTGGACGGGGAGGGAAACGCCGTGGGCGGCATCGTGGTCATGCGCTACGGAGAGAACGCCTTGAACGTGATCGAGAGGGTGAAACGGAAGCTTCAAGAATTACGGACCTCGATGCCCGAGGGCATCGAGGTCGTCACGACATACGACCGCTCCACGCTCATCGAACGCTCCATCGCCACGCTCAAGGAGGAGCTCTTCCTGGAGCTTTTGATCGTGAGCCTGGTCATCCTGCTCTTCCTCTGGCATATCCCGACCGCGATCATCCCCATCGTGACCATCCCGGTGTCGGTGATATTGACCTTCATCCCCATGTACCTCATGGGAGTGACGACCAACATCATGTCCATCTCCGGCATAGCCATCTCCATCGGCGTGCTCGTGGACGGCGCCATCGTGGAGGTGGAGAACGCCTACAAGAAGCTCCAGCTCTGGATCGAGGGGGGGCGCCAAGGCGATTTCCACGAGGTGAGGCTCAAGGCTCTCCAGGAAGTGGGGCCCTCGGTGTTCTTCTCCCTGCTCGTCATCGCCGTGGCCTTCATGCCCATCTTCACTCTCATGGACCAGGAGGGGAGGCTATTCAAGCCGCTGGCCTACACCAAGAACCTGGCCATGGCCATCGCGGCCGTGCTCGCCGTGACCTTCGACCCGGCCGTGCGGATGCTTTTCTCGCGCATGGATTTCGTGAGCTTCAAGCCCGCTTGGCTCTGCTGGCTCTACAACCAGACCACGGTCGGCAATTACTACCCGGAGGAGAGGCATCCGGTAAGCCGCCTGCTCTTCAAGCTCTATGAGCCTCCCTGCCGCTGGGTGCTGAGGCACCCGTATAAGACCATAGCCGGCGCGGTCCTCCTCGTCCTCTCCACCGTCCCGGTCTATCTCCGGCTCGGCTCCGAGTTCATGCCCCCCTTGAACGAGGGCACTATCCTCTATATGCCCACCACCTTGCCGGGGCTCTCAGTGACCGAGGCCCAGCGCCTGCTCGAGACCCAGGACCGCATCCTCAAGAGCTTCCCCGAGGTCGAAAGTGTTTTCGGCAAGGCCGGGCGGGCGGAGACCTCCACGGACCCCGCCCCCTTCTCCATGATGGAGACCACGGTGGTTCTCAAGCCGCACGACCAATGGCGGGAGAAGAAGCGCTGGCATTCCAGCCTGCCCGGGCCCCTGCGGGCCGTCCTGCGTCACTTCTGGTATGACCGGCTCACCTGGGAGGAACTCGTCTCGGAGATGGATTCCAAGATGCGTTTTCCCGGCGTCACCAACGCCTGGACCATGCCCATCAAGGCTCGCATCGACATGCTGAGCACCGGCGTGCGCACGCCCATCGGCATCAAGGTCTTCGGCGCGGACCTCAAGGAGATCGAGCGCTTGGGCGCGGAGATCGAGGGCCTGCTCCAGGACGTGCCGGGAACGCGCAGCGTCTACGCCGAACGCACCGCGGGCGGCTACTTCGTGGACTTCACGCTCAAGCGCGACCAGCTCGCCCGCTACGGCCTGAGCGTCAAGGAAGTCGAGATGGTGATCATGACCGCCATCGGCGGGGAGCCCGTGACCACCACCATCGAGGGTCGTGAACGCTACACGGTCAACGTGCGTTATCCGCGCGAGCTGCGCGACAACCTGCCCAAGCTCAGGCGCGTGCTCGTGCCCACGATGGGGGGCCGCTCCCAGGGCACCGGAGGCGGCACTTCCTCGGGTTATCCCTCGGTCGGAGCCCAGGTTCCGCTCGCCCAATTGGCCGACATACAGCTCTCGCTGGGACCGGCCATGATCCGCAACGAGGGTGGGCTCATGGCCGGCTACGTCTACGTCGACGTGGCGGGGCGCGACATCGGCGGCTACGTGGAGGAGGCCAAGGTCAAGGTCGGGGAGAGCCTCAAGCTCCCGCCGGGCTACTCCATCCAGTGGAGCGGGCAGTACGAGAACATGGCCCGGGTGCGCGAGCGGCTCAAGGTGGTCCTTCCCTTGACGCTATTCATCATCGTGATGCTCCTCTACATGAACACGAAATCCGCGGTCAAGACCGGCATAGTGCTCATGGCCGTGCCCTTCTCGCTGGTGGGGGCGGTGTGGCTCCTATATGCCCTGGGCTACAACGTCTCCATCGCCGTGTGGGTGGGCATGATCGCGCTCATGGGTCTTGACGCCGAGACCGGGGTGTTCATGCTCCTCTATCTGGACTTGGCCTACAACGACGGGGTCCGGCGCGGCCGTATGGCGAGCGCGGCGGACCTCGAGGAGGCCGTCATCCACGGCGCGGTCAAGCGCGTGCGGCCCAAGATGATGACGGTCGCCTGCGCCTTCATGGGGCTGGTCCCCATACTCTGGTCGCTGGGCACGGGCGCCGACCTCATGAAACGCATCGCCGCGCCCATGATCGGGGGCTTGTTCACGAGCTTCCTGCTGGAACTGCTCGTCTATCCTCCGGTGTTCTACCTGTGGAAATGGCATTGGGAGATGAGGAAGGGGACCCGGGCATAAGCACTAGATACGCCGCCGCCGAAAGGCCCGCCGAGGCATGGGCCCAAGGGCCGTTGTCCCTGCCGCGCTCTTGCGGCATACTATCGGCGATGCGTTGTGCCGCCATCCTCTCGGCTCTCTTCCTGCTCAATGACCCCGCCGCGGCGGGAGGCTGGTCCTTCGAACTTCTTGGGACATTGTTCGACGGGTCCCGCGCCCGGAGGAGTGCGGATCCCGCCCACCCCGCCGGCACCGAGAGTCCTGTCCCGGCCCCCGAAGGCGCGCAAGCGCCGGACACGGAGGCGGTGGACGCGGCCGGCCGGGCTCCGGGCGCCGGGGAATCCAAGGATCAGGCTGAAGGCATCCAAGCGGCAGGGGCGCAGGAGAGGGCGCCCTCCGTCCGGCCTATCGCCGCCCCGGTCCCGCCCATCGAGGAGATTCCGGAGAGCGACTGGCGCGTGGTGGGGAGCGTCGCGGATTCGATCACGGATGGCAACCCCTCCTCCCGCGAGAAGCAGGATTTCTGGGACAAACTGCACAATCAGTCCTTCTGGCAGGGGATGGGGGACCAGGTCTGCAAAAGCGCTCAGATCCCCGTAAAAACCAAACTGCCGTTCGGGGACTACGGCGCGGTCGAGCCCGAATACAAGCGCTACCTGCGCATGGGGGTCGAGGGGCGGATGATGCTCGTGGACCGCGCGAGGCTGGACCTGCGCCTTGGAGGAGGCGTCCAGTTGGTCGAATTGCCCGGGGCGGTCCCTTTGTCGGTATCGGCCTGGTCGGAACTGGCCGGTCATTCCATGGTGGTCCGGCCGCTGGCCGGGACCAAGGCCTGCGCGGAGCTCGATGAGCTCATCGACTTTCGGACCCTAAAGACAGTTTATCCCCTCTCCGCGGAGCGTTTCACCAAAATGGTCCCCGGCGAGCTGTGGGCCATGCCCCTTACGCTCAGGGCCGGCCTGGGGGCGGGCGTAGGAGCGGCGCCCGTGAGCGTGTCCTACGGCTACTCGCGCCAGGGAGCGGTGAACGTCACCCTCCGGCGCCTCGACGAGAAGACGCTCCGCGTCCGCATCCGCATCGACTACGTCGGCCTCCACGGGCCTTCCATCGGCCTCGATTACGCGATTCTGGGGACGGATTTTCAGAAATACCGGGATTCGGGGCGCTCGTGGGCCGAAGACTCCATGGGGGAGCTCTTGGGCGGCAAGCTATTCTTCAAAGTTCTCGACCGCCAGCTGCGTAAGCAGCTGGAGCGCTACATAGCTCTCCGTCTGAACTGGCTGGCGCAATGGGTCCATGAGGACCATGCCCTCATCGAGTTCCAGCTGGACCCCGGCGACGCGGCACAGATGCAGGGCCTCGAGGAGCTTCTCGCGGGGGGGCGCATCGAAGTGCTCGATAGCCTGGTCAAGAGGCTCAAGACCGCCGGCACGGCTTTCTTGGACTCCAGGGAATTAAAAGAGGAGCTGCCCGCCATGGCCCGGGCGTACCAGGACGCGCTGGGCGCCATCGGCGCGGGCGCGAAGACTTTCGCGGGCACGGACCGGGTGGAGGCGGCGGTCCGATCCCTGATGCTGAAGATCCCCCTCCTTTTCCATTACGGCAGGAACTCGGGGACGCGCGACGACCGCATCACGGTGCTCGACGATTCCGGCGGCGAGTTCGGCCTTTACCGCGCCCATGTGGAGTCCGAGAAGGCCCTCCTGGACCTGCCGTTCCTGGGAAAGATCATCAACTACAACGAGCGCAGGAGCGTCCTGGCATTCACCCACAAGGACAAGGAAGGCAAGGCGGGTCCGCCCGGCCTGGTCTATGTCCGCCAGGAAGGCTACACCCTGCAGACAGAGGACACCGCGCGGAGCCTTCCGGTCGACGTGGAGGCCCTCATGCGCCTCGCCGGGACGCGGGGGAACGGGAAAAATCCCCGGACCGCCCTGCCGCTCTCGAAAGTATTTCCGATGACGCCGCGTTCCGAGGAGGATCCCGGCCGGGCCTCCTCCCCGGGACCGGACTTCGGCCCCACCTACCGGCGGGGGATGGGGGCCTTCACGCTGGTCCTGGGCGAGAAGGCCTTGGAGGATGTCTTGAACGCGCAGCCCGGGGAGGTGCTCCGGGCGTACGCGGTCGCGGCGGACCGCTGGACCGACACGGAGGCCATGCGCTGGGCCATCGACAACGGCAAGATCGGCCCGCAGGGCAAGGTGGACTTTGATTGGCGCCGCAGTCCCTACGCCGCCTGGCCCCAGGACCCGGAAAGCCGGAGCGCTCAATCAGAAACCCAGGTCCGGCGCTCCCTGGACTACGCGCGGGTCCTGGTCCGCGCCATCGAGGAGGCCCGCCGGAGCAGGCCCGCGGGCTCCACGGACCCGGTGCGGGCCCGCCCGCCGGACCCGGCGCGCCGGCGCCGCAATGCCCACCCCCGCGCATACGTCCGAAGCG
>CAYWAR010000037.1:0-6283 GCA_964455765.1 uncultured Elusimicrobia bacterium | reverse complement strand
GGACCCGGTCGGCGCCGACCGGCAGGTCCGGGCGCTCCGGGACATCATGGCCAACCCCGAGGATTACGGCCTATCCGGCGACGACTTGCTCAAGGTGCTGGTGCAGCTCGCGCGGCCCGAACATATCTCCGCGGAGTTCGTCGTTTCCGCCAACCCCTACGAGCGAGGGAAGTCCGCAGTGGCGGGCCGCTACCTGCTCAACCGCGGCCTGGACCAGGATGAAGGCCTGCGCCGCCTTTCCGAACTCGCCAACCGCTTCTCCGCCCCCTCCGAATATTCGGATTAGCCTCCAGCCCCGACAAGGACTCCCGGGAGTCTACCGCTTCTCCGTCGTCTTCCGAGTCTGAGCCCGCTCTCCGCCACCGACGCGCAGAAGTCCGCGGGGGTCGATCAACCAACCCCGGGAGGCCATGAAGTGGAGGTGCGGGGCGAGGGTGACCCCGGTCTTTCCGACTTGCCCGATGACCTGCCCCGCGTTCACGTATTGACCCGCCTTAAGGCCCCGGGTCCGGGGACCGTCGGCTAAATGGGTGTAGGCGGTGGCGAGCCCGCCGGGGTGAGAGAGGACGACATGGACGCCGGCGCCCGCCGAAGCCCCGATAAAAGCCACCCGGCCGAGGTCGAAGGCTTTGACCGGGGAGCCTTCCGGGGCAGTGAGGTCGATGCCGCCGTGAAAGTGCTCGTGCATGACCCCGTTCGAGGGCCGAGGGGGGAGCAGGACGTCCTCGGAGGGGCCGAATCCGCGGGATATCTTGCCCTGGACCGGGGAGATGGGGCCGCGACGCACCTCTCCCTGACTCGCGAGCGGGTCCTTCCAGGGTTGGGCGAGGGCCGAGCGCATGCGGGACTCGATATCGCTCTCCGCCACCTTATTGGCCCTGCGCAGCGCCCGGGCCTGATAAGCCGATATCTCCGCCCCCTTCCTGGTCGACGCGAGCGCACGGTCGATCCCGGGAAGGAGCCTCGAGGCTTCTTGGGATGAGCCGGAGACTTTGGAGTCTCCCGCGGCCCCGCTCCCGCCGCCTGTCGCCGAGCTCCCCTCCTCTTTACGCCCGGAAGAGGCGGAGCCCGAAGAGGACGCGCCGGAGCCGGTCGCCGACGCCCCGCCTCCCGAGGTCCCGCTCCCCGAACCAGTGGAAGGGGACTCTCGAGTCCCGCTGTCCGCGGCTTCCCCCTTCTTGCCCGGCTTCAAGGAGGCGGCATGGACGCCGAGGTGGTTGGCGTCGAGGCGCTCCTGGCCGTCGGAGGGCCGGTTCACGATCCCCCGCCCCGCGACGTACATGGCCGAGGAACCCCCGCCGTCGAGGTTGAGCGCCGACCAAGCGCCCAGCCCCTGGAGGACCTTCGCGACCTCATCGGCCCTCATCCCCACGCTGTGGTCCTGCCTCCCGTCAACGACAAGAAGGTAGAGCGTCCTCCCATCGCGGCTGAGACCGACGGCAGTCCTCGGGTGCCGCGTCTGTGCGAGACTATTGTTCTTTCCATGCTCGATGACAGCGCCCGCGCGCAGGAGCAAGGGGTGGCCGCTGACGACCTCGCTCATCCAAGGCTCGCGTTGGAAGTCCGCCGGGGGAGGGATGATGTCGACCCGGTTGCCGCCCGCCGCGACCTGACCGCATCCCTGGTCATCCCCGGTTCCCTGCCAATGCTCGCCCCCTCCCATGGCGTAGCAGATGGGCACCCGCGTATCGAGGTTGAAGAAGTCGCCGTTGACGGCCAACTGCGCGTTCACCCCTCTGGCGAAGGAAGAGACCGTGGCGCGCTTCCCCTGCGGAGAGGTGGCGACGAGGCGGATGCCCGGCGAAGCCAGATCCACGAGGGCCACATGGATGCTGAGCCTGGGCTCGGAGAGGGTGCGATGCAGGTAACGGACGCCGACGAAAGGTTCGCTCCAGCTGTCCGCCGCCCGAGACTGGGACGAGGCGAGCATCAGCGAAACGAAAAAGACGAGGGCCGGGACCTTCCGCCGGTCCCGTGCCGAAGAGCAGCTCATCTCAAACCCAAGTCGCATGCCTTCCCTCCGGGGTCTGCGCGCGCAGCCGGGCTTCCCGCGAAGGATAGTCTAATCCCTGCGTCTGAAAATTGCAAGAGCGACGCCTCCGACAGATGCGGGTGGTCAAGGGGTGGGTCTCCACCAAATATCTGGACGGGATCGGTCGAGTCCTTCCACGCGATTGACGCAGACGTCCTTCTCGGGGAGGCTGGGGCCCAGCGGCGGCGGCTCCGCGGGGCCCCAGCCGAATCCTTTTTCTTACACGCTCTTCGGACCGTATCTCTTCCAGGCTAACCAGATCAGCGCGGCGAAGGGCATGGTCCAAAGTCCCACCGCGATGAGAAAGCCCGTGATGTCGAGCAAGGCCAGCCCGGTGGTCAGGAAGGTGTTGACGGCCTTCATGACGCAGTTCTTGACGTTCATCAGAACCCCGGGCGTTTGGCTGGTGAGCTTTCCGGGCTCGCGCAGGTTCAAGGTGAGGACGGACTGCGCGGCCAGGGTGTCGATGTATTTCATCCTCCCCAAAATACGCTCGATGTCCTGGCCCACGCGCTCGATCTCCTTCTCCACCTCGAGCACGTCCCTCAGTCGGTGCGTGTTGAAGGAGAGGAGCTGGGTGAGCCTTGATTCGACTTTCCGCATGTTGGTCAGGCGGGACTGGAGGTCCACGTACTCCTCGGTCAAGTTCTGCATGGAGACCGAGCGGTGGAGGACGCGGCCCAGGGGCTCGAGCTCCTTTAGGAGTGCGTCGAGCCTATCGGGCGAGACCCGGAAGGCCAGGACTCCCATCTTGCAGCCCTCGCTTTCATAGGTTTCGTCTTGGCTTACCTCGGCGCCGTGGCGCGCCGCGATTTTGAGGGCCCCGTTCCTGGCCTCACCGTGATCCTTGATCTCGAAGGTCGCGTTGGCGTTCCTCACGATCTTTCGCGGCACGGAGGGAGGCGGGGGCCGGTGCCCCGGCGTCTCGGGAGCCGGAGCGGCCCGCGGGTCGCCTACCCCGCGGTAGCCAGCCGGTGCGGAAGCGGGGGCCTTGTCCAGGGAGTTCTCCTTGCTCTGGAATCCTCCTTCGATGGAGGAGGCCGCTCCGGAAAACATGCCGTCGAGATTGTCGAAGGCCCCGAGGCCCATCCTGCCCCGCTTCGTTTCGACGGCGGCCGGCGAGGCCCCCTGCGCCGCCCGGACCCGACCCCACAGCATGCCCAAGAGCGCCAGCCCCAGCACACCCAACACCGCTTTTCTCGCGATATCCTTAGGTTCCATGGATACCCCCTGCATCTTGGGAGTTTTGACACGCGAATCAGCGATTAGTTCCCGCGCCTCTATCAACGAGGAGGGCTCCATCGCTTGCCTATCGGGTTGACCTAAGAGCGGAAGCGGATTCTCGCGGGGAAAGAACGGCATTTTGGTCAGAGCGTCCAACGCGGGTCACAGCGTCCTGCCGAGAGCAGGGCAAGGGCCGCGGCGGAGAAGGCCGCTCCCGCGAGGAAGGTCGCGGAGGCTCCGAGCCATTGCCATAGAAGACCCGCGAGCACGCTGGCCGCGAGCATCGCGGCCCCACAGGCGAGGTTGAAGAAGCCGAAGGCCGTGCCTCGGAGCTCCCTGGGGGCCGTCGCGGCCACCATGGCCGAGAGCACCCCCTGCGTGAGCCCCAGGTGCAGGCCCCAGAGCGCGATCCCCACGATCAGGGCGGCCGCGCCGCCCTTGGCGAGGGCGAGGTCGGCGGCGATAAGGACGAGGAGGCCGCAGGCGAGGAGGCCGCGCCTGTCCATGCGGTCGGCGAGCCTTCCGGCGGGGTAGGCCGAGAGCGCGTAGGCGGCGTTCATGAGCACGAAGACGGCCGGGGCGAAGGCGTCGGGGAGGCCCTGCTCAAGGGCACGAAGGATGAGGAAGGCCTCGCTGAAGCGGGCGAGCGTGAAAACCGCGCCTACCGCCGTCACGCTCCGGTACGAGGAGTCCAGGCGGGCGAGCGTCGTCCAGGACAGAGCGGTCCCGCTCCCGCGGCCCGCCGCGGGTCCGGGTTCATGGACAAAAAAGCCGAGAAGGAGCACGGAAAGCGCTCCGGGAACGGCAGCGATCCAGAACACGGCCCGGAAATCGCCGGAGAACAGGAACATCAGGCCCATGGCCAGGAGCGGCCCGAGGAAGGCGCCGACGGTGTCCAGGGACTGGCGCAGGCCGTAGGCCGCCCCCCGGACGGGCTCCGGGGTCAGGTCCGCGATCAGCGCGTCCCTCGGCGCCCCGCGGACGCCCTTGCCCACGCGGTCGATGAAGCGGGCGCCGAGCACGGCGCCGACGGTGCCGGCCAGCGCGAAGAGGGGTTTCGAGAGAGCCCCGAGCCCGTAGCCGAATACGGCGAGCCCCTTGCGCCGTCCCAGAGCGTCGCTGAGCGCGCCGGAGAAGACCTTGACGATGAGGGCCGTGGCCTCCGCCACGCCCTCGACCAAGCCCACGGCGGCGACGCTTGCTCCCAGAGTCGTCACCATGAAGACCGGAAGCAGGCTGTGGACCGACTCGGAGGAAACGTCCATGAGCAGGCTGACGAAGCCCAGCGCCCAGACGCCGCGGGGGATGGCCCGGTCCGGAGGCATCAGCGGAGAGTCGGTATCCCGGCGGCCGAAGCCGCCGCGCTCAGGCGCCGGTCCAGGGAGGCCAAACCGGCCGAGCGCCGCCCGGCCAGCTCCAGGTAGGCGGCGTCGTAGACGCCGAGGCCGCTCTTTGCGGCCAATGCGGCAAGATGCAGGAGGAAGTCGGACCCTTGCTCCCGGTCCGTTTGGAGGGGGACGCTTCCGAAGGAAGCGAGCATCCGGTCGCGGTCCGAAGCGGTGATCCGCCCCCTCCGGTGCGCCGCGCAGAGGCCGTTGGCGATCTCGTACCACCAAAGGGCGGGCACCCAGAGTTCTTCCCCCGCGGGCAACTCCCTCAGGAACGCCCGGGCGCGTTCCGAGGACTCATCAGGCAGCACCCAGCCTAGGGCCAGGGATGCGTCCAAGACCCACATTACCGCCGGCCTTCCTCGATCAGTCTCTTCACGGAGACCTTGCCCCGGACCTTCGCGCGCAGCGCGTCGAATCCCGCGAGAATCGCGTTGAAGTCCGCCGGAGCCGGCTCTTGCGCGGGCAGCAGGCGGGCGACCGGCTTGCCTCTGCGCGTGGTGAGATAGGACCGGCCATGCTCGGTCTCCCGGAGAAGCTCCGAGAGGTGGACCTTGGCCTCGAAGGCTCCGATCTCCTCGGGTTGCCGGGGATATTGTTCCATATAGACTAGTATAACAGACTAGTCTGTCGTGTCAAGCGTCAATTCCCCGGGCTGAGGAACATGCCCACGAGGATCATGGCGATGCAGGCCCATTGGAGCCTGCTCACCGACTCCTTGAGCACCAGGGCCGCGAAACCCAGCGTCACCACGGGGTAGGCTCCGGTCAAGGGCGTCACCACGGACACCGGGCCCGAGCGCGTGGCCAGGATGACGCCGAGGTCGCCGCCCGCCATCATGCCCATGGGCAGGAAGGACCTCACCCACTCCCCGCCCGAATGCGCGCCTTGGCGGCCCTTGAGCCAGCCGAATACCCCGAGCGTCAGGAACCCGCCGATGGTGTTGAAGAGCGCGAGGTTGACCTCGCTGGCCTGGGGCAGGCCGTAGGAATATTTGACGATGGTCTGCGCCGCTCCCCAGAGCACCAGGGCCGTCGCGGCCAGGGGGATCCAGCGCCGGCTCGTCACCTTGGCGTCGGGGTCCGGGGGCGCGTAGGAAAGCCCCAGGCACCCAGCGATGACGAGAGCGACGCCCGCGTATTGCGCCGGCGCGAGCGTCTCCCCCAGGAAGACTCGGGCGAAGACCACGGTCAGCGCGGGATAGGCGGCCGAGAGCGTCCCCACGATGGTGATGGGGCCGGCCACGATGGACTCGAAGTAAAGTATCCAGCCCGCCCCGTCCAGGATGTAGGCGAGCACGCCCGCGGCGAGGAAGGAGCGGCCCTCCGCGGCGAAGGGGGCCGGGTGCGCCTGGGTGAAGAAGTAGCCGAGGTTCACCAGGGCCTTGGCGGCGACGAAATACAGGCAGAAGCGCGCGGGGGGGACCTCCGAGATCCACTTCTTGACCAAGCCCTGGCCGATTCCGTAGAGGAAGAGCGCGCAGAGCGCGGGCGTCAGCCAGACCCAGGGGCTCATGGGAGGCGCTTGAACTTTTGCATGGATTAACCTATGTTATCCGGGGACGCGATAGCATGGAACGGCAAAGCATACTCATCCAAGGGAAGTGGCGCAAGTCCCTTTCCAAGAAAAGCATCGAGGT
>CAYWAR010000036.1:11417-13034 GCA_964455765.1 uncultured Elusimicrobia bacterium | reverse complement strand
GTAATGCGCGAGGAAGTCGTTCTCGTCGGACTCCGGGGCGAGGCCGAGCGCCCTCCGGGCGCCATGCCGCGCCAAGCCCGCCCCCAGATAGGCCAGGGCATGCAGTTCTCGAAGGCGGGGATGGGCCCGCAGGAAGTTCTTGAGCGGCCTCCAAGGGCGCGGCCAGTCCGGAATGTCCCCCACGCTCTCTCCCGAGAGCGTCAGCAGATGCGTGCGGCAGGCGGAACCGCGCCCGAGGAATCCGCAGACCGCGTCGGAGGCGTCCTGCGCCATGAGGCGGAAATCGGACATCTTCCCTCCGACCACGGAGATCATGCCCGGAGAATCCCCCCGCGCGGCATGGTCGAGCACCGCGTATTCCCGGGAGAGGAGCTTTTCAGATCCGTCCTGGCCCAGGATGGGCCGCATCCCCGCCGTGCTCCGGCTGAAGCGCTCGGGAAAATCCTTGAAGTAGCGCCGGGCGGAGGAGAGCAGATACCGGACCTCCTCCGGGCTCGCCTCCGGGCGCTCGGAACTTCGCGCCTCGACTTCCGTGGGCCCCAGGAGAGTCTTTCCGACGCCCGGGATGATGAAGACGTAACGGCCTCGGTCGACCGCCTCGAGCAGCAGACCCGCGCGCAAGGGCGCGCGGTCCTCGAAGGGCGGCCGTGCTCCGCTCCCGGAGGGGGCCGCGCGCAAAGACTCCCCGAAGAGCAGGGGGGATTCCCCTTCATACACCAGATGAGATCCCTTGCGCAAACGGAGGGGGATCCGCTCTCCGGCCATTTCCGCCACTTCCGCGGCCCAGGGCCCGGCCGCGTTCACCACGACCGAGGAGGAGAGCTCCTCGGTCCGGCCCTCCGCCGTTCTGACCCGGACTCCGGCGACCCGGCCTTTGTCCCGGAGGAGGCCCACAACGCGCTCGCCGGCGCGCACTTGGGCGCCGGCGCGGCGGGCCGAGCCCAGGTTCTCGCGGACCAGGCTCGCCGCGTCCACCCACCATTCGTCGAAGGCCACCGAGCCCAGCAATCCCTCCCGGCTCAGGCCGGGGAATAGGCGGAGGGTGGCCGGGGCCGAGAGACGCAGGTGGGGTAGCCCCTGCTTCATCCGCTGGAACGAGTCGTAGGATTCCAGCAGGGTCTCCACGGTCTCCAGGCCGTGGGAATGCCCTCGGTACACGGGCCAGACGATGGGCATGCGGGTGAGCAGGGGAGCGGCGATGCGCCGGATGTTCCCGGAATCCCAGCAGGTGGCATGCGTCGTCGGGCGGTCGTAGAGGAGATAGCGCAGCCCTCCGTGGATGAGATGGGTGGAGGAGGCGGTGGTGGCCATCCCGGGTTCGCCCCGCTCGAGCAGGACGGCATTGAGCCCCCGCAAGGCCAGGTCGCGTAGGACGCCGGCGCCGGTGATCCCGCCCCCTATGACGACCGCGTCGAAGTCCGCCATCGGGTGAGTCTACCAAACCTGTGTGGCCATTCTGAAATTTCATAAGATGAGCGGCAATGACGCGCGGCCGCTTCACCCTCGCCGTCCTCTCCCTGGTCCTCTGCGTCGCGCTCGGGGGAGTCCTGCTGCGCCGATTCCTCGAGGGTTTGCCCTCCTTCCAGCGTGACGCTCCGGGTCTGGGTGATCCGGCCG
>CAYWAR010000036.1:0-11407 GCA_964455765.1 uncultured Elusimicrobia bacterium | reverse complement strand
AAATTCCATTGGAATTTGTCGTGATTCCGGTCCCGGATAATTTCATAAGATGAGATTAATGACGCGCGGCCGCTTCACCCTCGCCGTCCTCTCCCTGGCCTTCTGCCTCGTCCTCGGAGGGATGTTCCTGCGCCGTTTCCTCGAGGGCTTGCCCTCCTTCCAAGCCCTGGAGGACTATACCCCGTCTTTAACCACGCGCGTCTTCGACTCCAAGGGAGAGCTCCTGGCCGAACTCTCCATCGAGAAGCGGGCCCTGCTCACGCTCTCCGACATCCCGGTGGACCTGCAGAACGCGGTCATCGCCACGGAGGACTCCCATTTTTTCCGGCACTCGGGCATATCGCCCAAGGGGATGCTCCGCGCCGCGGTGATGAATTTCCTGAGGGGCCGCGTCGTGCAGGGAGGCTCGACTTTGACCCAGCAGCTCTCGAAGCTGATCTTCCTGACCCCCGAGCGGAAGATCGTGCGCAAGATCAAGGAGATGCTGCTCTCCCTGCAGCTCGAGCGCAATTTCAGCAAGGAGGAGATACTCCAGTTCTACCTCAACCAGATCTATTTCGGCCACGGCGCCTACGGGGTGCAGGCCGCGGCGCACATCTACTTCGGCAAGGACCTGCGCGAACTCAAGCTCTCCGAATGCGCTCTCCTGGCCGGGCTCATCCGCTTTCCCGGGGGCTATTCCCCCTTCACCCATCCCGAAAGGGCCGAGGGACGGCGCAAGACCGTGCTCCAGCGCATGATCGCCGAGAAGTTCATCACGCCCAAGGACATGGAGGAGGCTCTCAAGGACCCGATCCCCGTCCAGCGCCCGCCGCTGGCCGGCGCTTCCGCCCCCTATTTCGTGGAGTACGTGCGCAGGCAGCTCGAGCCCAAGTACGGCGTCAACACCCTCTGGCGCGGCGGCTTGAGCATCCACACCACGCTCGACTTGGCCATGCAGAAGACGGTCGACGAGGAGATGGAGAAGTCCCTGACGGAGTACGATGTCAAGGCCAAGGCCGAGTGGGAGAAGGCCCTCAAGGCGGAGGCGGACGCGGGCACCGACCCTCCCACGGTCTCCACCGTGCCGCCCTCGAACATCCAGGGCGTATTCCTCCTCCTCGACGTGAAGACCGGCGCGGTCCGCGCCATGACCGGCGGGCGGGGGGACCAGTTCAACCGCGTCGTGCAGGCCAAGCGCCAGCCCGGCTCCACCTTCAAGGGTTTCGTCTGGGCCGCGGCCCTCAACTCGGGGCTCACCGGGATGAGCCTGGTGGAGGACTCTCCCCTGGCCTACTACTCCGACGGCCGGGATTGGCGGCTCCTGGAGGGCGCCACCGACCAGCAGACCATCCTCATGGCCACCGCGCCCTTCGCGGGCCAGACGGATTTCAAGGTCTGGGTCCCCAACAACTTCGATTCGAAGTTCCTGGGCGTCATCACCCTGCGCAAGGCGCTGGCCCTCTCGAGGAACATCGCCTCCATCCGGCTCATCGAGCATGTCGGCCCTCCGCGCGTGGTCGAACTCGCCTCCAAGGCAGGCATCACCTCCCCTCTGGACCCCGTCCTCGCCCTGGGTCTGGGCTCCTCCGTCCTCACCCCGCTGGAACTGGCCACGGCCTATTCCACCCTGGCCAACGGCGGCATCCGCGTCGAGCCTTTCTCCGTCCAACGGGTGGAGGACCCCCAGGGCAAGGTCCTCGAAACCTATTCACCGCGGGAGGAAGAGGCCCTTTCCCCGCAGACCGCCTATCTCATCACCCATCTTCTCCGGGGGGTGGTGGAGGGGGGGACCGGCAGCGGCGCCCGCAGGCTCAGGCGCCCCCTGGCCGGGAAGACCGGCACCACCAACGACCACCGGGACCTCTGGTTCGTCGGCTATACCCCGGACCTGCTCGCCATCGCCTGGATGGGCTACGACGATTTCTCCTCCCTGGGCGGCAAGGACTGGACCGGGGGCTCCACCGTCGTCCCCTGGTGGACGAACATCATGGAGAAAATCCTCAAGGGCTATCCGCCCCGGGATTTTCCGGTCCCCGACGACATCGTCTTCGCCAAATGCGACTCCGAGACCGGCTGGCTGGCCCTGCCCACCTGTCCGAAGACCGTGCTCCAGGCCTTCCTCAAGGGCGGCGAGCCCAAGGAATACTGTCCCCATGACCATGGCCAGCCCCTGCGCCTGCAGGCGAGCTTCTCCGCCTCGGGCGAAGTTTCCTCCGCGCCGGTGGGCACCACCTCCCAGGCCCCCATCGAGGAGGAGGAGCCTGCCCTCCCCTCGGACCGGGATCTCGACGATCTGTACGAGTAAGTGACCGGATTCTCGTCAAATTCCGGTGGAATTTGACGAGAGTCCGGGATTAGCTGAACGACTTCAGCGGATGTAGACCCTTGGGATGCGCGGGGAGGCGGCCGTACGCCGGACCGGGAGGGCGACGGCGTCTCCGACGCGGACCTCCGGGACGCCGCTGACGTCGACGAGGACGTGGGAGATCGCGCAGCGTCCGACCAAGGGGGTCTTCCTTCCCCTCAGCATCCCCCAATACTGGAATCCGGACCCCAGGCCGATCAGGCGTTCCGCCGGCTCCATGGTCAGGCCGTCGCTGTAGCCGGCCGGGAGCGTGGCCACGACCATGCTCTTGTGGGCCACGGTCTCCCCGGCGTAGCCGATGCCGCGGCCCTTGCTCACGCGGCGCAGGGCGATGATGCGCGCGTAGAGCCGCCAGGGGTCCTGGAGGGGGATGTCCTTGCGCGTGGGGTTGATCCCGTAGAGGAGGTTCCCCAAGCGGACCATGTCCATGCGCCAATGCGGGAACTCGAGGAGGACGGAGGTGTTGGCCGCGTGGAGGAGGGGCTCCGGGGCCGCCCCCAAGGCCTCCCGCGCGCGGAGCGAGCGCTTGCGGAAATCGCGGAGCTTCTCCTCCGCGTCCACCGCGTTCTTGCCGGGCACATAGTCGATGTGCGCGGAGAGGCCGGCCAGGCGCACGCGGCGCAGGCCGGAGAGACCCTTCAGAAAATCCGGCAGGGACCGGGGGGCGACGCCCCAGCGTCCCAGGCCGTAATCGAGGTCCGCGTGGACGCGTACCGTCCGCCCCAGCCTCGCCGCGGCCCGGTCCAGGGCCTTGGCCAGCCCGAGGGAATCGACCGTGGCCTCCACGCCGGCCCGCACCGCGCCCTCCGCCTCCTCCGGCAGGGGCGGGCTGAGGAGGACGATGGCCCCGCGGATCCCGGCTTGGCGCAGGCTCCGGGCTTCGGAGAGGTTCAATACGCCCAGGCAGGAGGCGCCCGCGGCCAGAGCGAGGCGGGAGACCTCCGGCGCGCCGTGGCCGTACGCGTCGGCTTTGACCACGGCCATCAGCCGCGCTTCCCCGGCCAGCTCGACGGCCGAGGCCAGGTTCGCCTTCAGGGCCGAGCGGTCGATCTCGATCATTTTATTGTTCTTGGGGTCAGAGTTTTATTTTCGTAATTTATTCTCTATTTTTTAAAAAAATGTTCCTAATTTAAAGGTGGGACCCCGTCATTCCAGGCTTCTGAAGCGGTAGCCGAAGCGTTCGACGGTCTCGATCCAGCCGCCGGCCCTGCGCCCGAGGGCGAGGCGGAGGCGGCTGACTCCGACGTCGACGGCGCGCGTGTTGGCGCTCGCGCTCATGCCCCAGATGGTCTCCAGGAGATAGACGCGGCTGAGCACGCGCCCGGCTTTTCGCATGAGCATCTCCAGGAGCTCGAATTCCCTGGGCCGCAGCGAGACCTTCTTGCCCCGGACGCGGCATTCATGCCGGGCGGGATCGAGGGTCAGGGGCCCGACGGTCATGGCGAAGCCGAGGCGCTCTTCCCTCTCGTAGCGCCGCCGCAGGGCCGCGCGGATGCGCGCGGAGAGCTCCATGGGGTCGCAGGTCTTGAGGACGTAGTCCTCGGCGCCGAGGTCGAAGGCCTCCGCCACCTCCGCGTCGACTCTCTTGGCGCTGGCCACGATCACCGGCAGGCGCAGTCCGGGCTCGGTCTGCCGGATCATCCGCAGCCAGGCGAGTCCTTCCATGTCCGGGAGCCTGGAGTCCAATATGGCCAAGTCCGGGTTCTTCTCCTGGAGGATGCGCATGCCCTGGGTCCCGTTCTGGGCGATTTCCAGGATATGTCCCGCCTGGGAGGCGCAGTCGGACACGGACTCCTGGAACTTGGAGTCGTCCCCGATGGTCAATAACCGGTGTCCCACGGGACTACTCACCTCCCCCGCGGGGAGGTGAGTACGTCCCGAGGGGGCGTTTTTCGTTCCGTTGATGAATCGGTCCGCTTCTTTGAGCCGTTTTGTTCTCCTTTGTTTCTTTGCGTGTGTTTCTCGCCGCGTTCCATGCTCTCATAGGATAATTCTTCCAGTTCGTTATTTCAAGTGTATTAAAATTACATTTCATTAAAAAACAGTAAAAACAATTATTAATTAAGAATATAGTTGCACAGCTACATGTTTCATCGATGTTACATAGCTGAAATCAATATGTAGCTGAAATCTTCCATATTTGAGGAGACCCCCGCGACGCGGACACCCCGATGTCGAACCGATGGGTGCCGCGGGGGTTTTCGGGGGCAACGTTCGGTAATATGAGTTCGCGCCGAGGAGGGAGAATGTACCGCATCATGGCCGTAGAAGATGACCCGATAATGCAGAGCGTGCTTCGGGATACGATCCGTCCGGAATTCGAGTTCGTACTGAGCCCTAACGGCCGCGAGGCCTTGGAATCGGCGTCAAGGGAGAAGCCCGACTTGATATTGCTGGATGTGCATCTGCCGGACATGAACGGCATGGAAGTCTGCAAGCACCTGAAGTCCGATTCCCGGACGCGCCATATCCCGGTGCTGATGCTCACGGGAGAGGCCCGGACCGCTCCGGAGCAGGTGAGCGGACTCGACAACGGAGCGGAGGACTATCTTCTCAAGCCCATCAGCCCGAAAGTCCTCCTCTCCCGCATCCGCTCCATCCTAAAAGTCCTGGCGAGGCCTACCTGATGCCCAAAATGGCGAAGATTCCGCCCCTTTGCGCCCTCCTTTTGTGCGGGGTCCTCGCCTTCTTGCCTTTCCCCTCTTTGGCCGGCTCCAAGCTGACCGGCACCACCGAATCCATCCCGCGGCAGACCGTCAACGGAGGCGGGGGAGTTTCCTCGGGCCCCACCTTCATCCTGGGCAAATCCTTCGGCGAGACCGGGGTCTCGTCCTTCACGGGCTTCGGATTCAAGATGAGCGCCGGCCTGATGGGCATGCTCTCCCAACCGGGGACCATCACCTCCATCACGGCCCTGAGCAAGTCCACGGGGACGCTGGAGCTGGCCTGGACCGCTCCCGGCGCCGACGGCTTCCTCGGGAACGTGGTCGGGGGCTCTTGGAGGATCGACGCCTCCTCGGACCCGAACCATTCCTTCAGCCCCTCCGTCTTCCTGGTCGAATTCGCCACCACCGTCGTCGCCGGAAGCCGTCAATCCTACCGGCTCGGCGGCCTTACGCCCAATACCACTTATTACTCCCGGATCTACCTGGCGGATTCCGCGAAAACGGCTTCCGAGACCTCGGCGGCCAGCGCGGAGTCGACCCTGGCCAATGTCCCGGCCGCGCCCGCGGTCACCGGGGTCTTCGCCACCAGCGTCACCGTGACCTGGACGCTTCCGGTGGGAGGAGCCTCCGACTTCCGGCTCGACGCCTCCTCCACGGATTTCGGCGCCTTGGCCCTGGGGGGCTCGTCCCTCTCCGGGCTCGCGGGGAGCAGCGTGTCCGTGACCCTGACCATCTCCGGCCTGACCCCCTATACCGTCTACTTCCTCAAGCTGGGAAGCCTCAACTGGCAGAAGGACGTCAATTTCACGACGATCGTGGCCACGCGCACCCTGCCGGGCGGCCCGGTCCCGGTCGAGGGCCTGGCGCTCGCCGGCGACGCTCTCAACCGCCGCATCCTCTTCACCTGGTCCAACCCCGTCTTCGTCAATCCAGCCGGGGTGCTCATCCAAGTCAGCACCATGCCCATCACCCAGACCGTCGTCAGCGGGACCGCATACACGCCGGGAACAGTCCTCGCCGACGGCTCGGTGGTTAGGACCACCGGGACGGCCTCCTCCCACCTGGAAACGGGCCTCCAGCTCGACACGACCCAATACTTCGCCTTCTACAGCAAGGACACGGCCAACGCCTACTCCGTCGCCGTGTCGACCTATGTGATCCTGGACCTGCCGCCCATGGCCCCGGCCGGCCTGCTCTCGGAGCTGAGCGCGGACAAGACGCAGGTGACCCTGCGCTGGAACAAGGTCACCACGAACGTGGACGGCTCGGCTTTCAAGGACGCGCTCTCGCCCAGCACCTGGGACATCTCCAAATTCAATATCTACCGCTCCACCGGGCTCACCCATCCGACCTGGGTCCAGGTGGGGACCGCGGCGGCGAGCGTCGCCAGCTTCACGGCCGCGGTGCCCGACCCGGCCGGGACCTACTTCTATAAGGTGACCGCCCTGGATTATTTCGGAGGGGAGACCGATTTCAAGATGTCCGTGTCCAACCAAGGAGACCTCTTCGTGATGGCTCCGGACAACATCTCCCGGCTGAAGATCCCGGCGTCGCTGGCGTCCATGATACAGACCGGGGACAATCCCTCCGGGAAACCGCTCATCGTCAAGGGCTCGGAGAACGCCTCCGACCTGGGCGGGACCGTGGTGAAATCCGTGAGCTTCGACGTCTTCGACGAGAGCAACAAGCCCGTCGCCCTCCGTTTCCCGGAGAAGAGCCTCGACATCTCCCTGCGCTACGAGACGGCCGGGGGCCGGGTGGTGGCGAGCGCGATGGGCCTGACCGAGCCCGAGCCCGGCAAGCGCTTCTCGCCGCTCTCCACCACGGTCAGCCCGCAAGCCGCTTCCCAGAGCCTGGCCGCCTTCTGGTACAACGGGCGGGAGTACATGAAGCTGTATGGGAAAGTCGACGCCGCCAACCAGACCGTCAGCCTCCAGAGCTCCATGCCGGGCAGCTATCAGATACGCTCGGTGGCGCGCGAGGAGGGGGTGGACTTCGACCTGGCCGGCGTGAGCAACAAGGTCATCACGCCCAACGGCGATGGTTTGAACGACACCGTCATCTTCACCTTCGACAACCCCAAGCAGTCTTTGGCCACGGGAAAGATATTCGACATCCGGGGGGCTTTCGTCGCGGACATGCGCGACGGTCCGGTGAGCGGAGGCGTGGGGACTCTGCTTTGGGACGGGAAATCCGGAGGCACGACGGTCTCGCGCGGCGTCTACATCTACCAGATTGAAGCGGAAGGTAAGACTTTCAATGGAACGGTTCTTGTAATCCGATGACCACCGGCAAGGGCGGACGAAAGGTGTTTTCGCGGACTGGAGGAAGACTCCTTTCGTCCGGCCTTGCCCTTTTCCTGGGAGCGGCCGCTGCCGCGCCCGCTGATGCGGCGTATGAGGACCTCGGCGCGGGGGCCCGGGCGCCCGGCATGGGCAACGCCTTCGCGGCCGTGGCCGACGACGTGTACGCCATCCACTATAACCCGGCCGGGCTCGGCTGGTTCGAGCGCCCCCAGTTGGGCGCGGCCTACAGCAAGCTCTACATGGGCTTGAGCGACAAGTCCGACCTGGGGACCTCCTTCCTCGGCTACGCCCACCCCTTGCGCGAGGGCAAGAACGGGACCGTGGGCGCGGCGTGGAACGCTTTCACCCTCAACAACATCTACCGCGAGGACACCTTCTACGCCTCCTACGGCCGCATGCTCCAGATATTCGAGGACGGCGCCGAGCTGGGCGGGGGCGTGAACCTCAAGCTCCTGCGCTCCTCCTTCGGGAGCTTCCCCGAGACTTCCCGCGCCACCTCCGGCCTCACCGTCACCACCACGCCGGACCCGGTGCTCAGCGGGAACTCCAGCCAGACCGCCTTCGACACGGACCTGGGCTTCCTCTACCGCTTCGCCCGGCATTACGCCCTGGGCCTGCAGATGACGCACCTAAACCAGCCCAACGTCGCTTTCTCCTCCGGCGACACCGACAAGCTCCCGCTCGGGGTCAAGCTCGGCTTCAATTACGGGAGCAAGATCTCCAATCTCATCGCCCAATACGAGACCCAGCGCTCTCCGGCCGGGTCGCGCGACAGCATCCTCACCTTCGCCGCGGAGCGGTGGTTCCCGCGGCTCCTGGTCGGGGAGTTCGGCGCGCGCGGCGGTTTCGGCTTCGGCTCCCGGGAATTCGCCCAGCTTGCCCTGGGTCTTTCCTACCGCGCCCGGCGCCTGGGCGTGGACTACGGCTTCGCCCTTCCCATCAAGGGCGTCTCCGGCACCGCGGGTTCGCACCGCTTCGCCGTCAGTTTCCGCTTCGGCCGGGCCTCCGATGAAGAGGAGGGCAAGGAGATGATCCTGGAGGCCATGCGCGAGATGAAGACCGGGACCCCGGTTCACTTCCGGGTCTCGCCCGAGGGGCTCAGCGAGTCCGAGAGGCTGACGGCCGAGGAGCATCTGGCCCACGCGCGCCTGATGGAGATATCGGGGCGCTACTACGACGCCCAGCAGCGCTTGGCGCTCGCGCTCAAGGTCTCCCCCAAGGACAAGGACCTCCTCATCCATGCCGACCGCCTGCACACGGTGCTCAAGTATTGGACGGAGCTGCTCTCCTTCAAGACCGACCCGGTGCAGGCCGCCCTACACCAGGGCATCAAGGCCTATCTCGCGGGCCAGGACGACGTCGCGGTGCGAAAGGTCTCCACGGCCCTCGCGCTGGCCCCGGAGGACAAGGAGATCGGGGAGTTCCTGGCGCAGATCGAGAAGGGAGGGAACGTCCGCCGGCCTCCCATACAGCCCGTGCTCAAGCCCAGGGCCATCCTCACCACGCTCACGAAGGCCGAGGCCGCCCTCGAGGAGCGGCGCTACTCCGAGGCCATCGAGCTCGCCATGCAGGCCCTGCGGGAGGATGAGAACAGTCTCGACGCCTGGCAGATCCTCGGAACGGCGTATTTCGCCCTGCAGGACCATGAGAACGCCTTGGATGCCTGGCGCAAGGTCCTGAACCTCGAGAAGAGTCCCACGGTGCGCGAGACCATCAAGCGCCACATCCGGTCCATCGAGCGCATGGCCGGCCGCAGGCGGGGAGAGGGCATGAAGCCGCCCGAACCCAAGCCGGCGACCGCCGTTCCGGCGCCGGTCCAGAGGCCCAAGCTTTCTTCCGGGGAGATACAGTCGCTCTATCAACGAGGCATCGAAGCCTATACCGGGGGCGACTCCACGGGCGCCAAAGAGGCGTTCGAGGCCATCATCGAGGCGGACCCGATGAACGTGGAGGCTCAAAAAGCACTGAAGCGGATACGGGACGAGGAGAGGGGGCAATGAAACAGATATCAGCCCCCCGAACGGAGGCAGCCCCCCGCGGGGGGGCCGCCGGCACGGGGGGCGCCAGCCTTCGCCATAAATACGCCTTCCTGACCGCGGCCCTCGTGGTCGGCGTCGTGTCCTGCACCGTGCTCTTGGTGACGCGGTCCCAGCGGCAGATCCTGGAGAAAGACGCCGCGCGGCGCCTCGGTGTGCTCGTGGAGGGGGCCTCCCACCTGGCCGAGGAGGCCGTGGCCAGCCGCGACGACCTCATGCTCTACAGCCATCTCCTGGTGCTCCAGAAACAGCATAAGGAACTCGCTTTCGTGTCCGTGACCCGGGGGACTACGGAGCAGAAGGTCGGGCAGGACGGGCCGGGTCTCCTCTACATGGAAAAGAGCGTGCGCTCGAAGGTCCGCGGCAAGGGAGAGGAGGACCTCCTCCTGCGCTTCGGCTTCATCCGGAGCGTGCTCGACGAAGAGCTCTCTGCCGCGGTGGGGCCCCTGCTCTGGCGGACGCTGGGGATCGGGGTCCTGTTCCTGGTCGTGGGGGTGCTGGGCTCCCTGTACCTGGCCAAACTGCTCAGCGACCCGCTCGTCGAGCTCGCGGTGGCCGCCGAGGCCGTGGCCAAGGGGGAATTCGACCGCCTGGTCATCGTCCGGGGCAAGGACGAGGTGGGGCTCCTGGCCGACCAGTTCAACCGGATGACCGGAAAGGTCAAGGAACTGCTCAACTTCCGCGAGGATGTCCTCCATACCCTCACCCATGAGCTCAACACGCCCCTCTCGGGCCTCAAGGGCTACATCGAGCTTTGGCAGGAGGGGAAGGTCAACCTGGATTCCAACCAGCGCGTCGAGGTCCTTCAGATCATGATGACGGCCGTGGCCCGCATGGAGGCGTCTCTGGCCGGCGCCCTGCTCCTCTTCCGCGCCCAGGAGCGCAAGCGCAGGCCGGAGAGGGCCAAGCTCCTCTGGATCAACGAGATACTCAATGAGACCATCGGCCTCTTCTCCGCCGTGGCCCAGTCCAAGCGCATCGAGCTCAAGCCCCTGGGCGCCGATGAGCTCGGCTGCGTCTACGCCGAGGAGGACCTCCTGCGCCAGGTGATCACCAACATCCTCTCCAACGCGGTCAAATACACCCCGGACGGTGGAGAGGTGCGCGTGGGGCTCAAGAACAGCGACGACTCCCTCACCTTCTGGGTCGCGGACACCGGCCCCGGCATCCCGGCCGAGGCGCTCAAGAACGTCTTCGAGAAATTCGACCGCTCCGGCGCCGGGCAGAAATCCATGAGGTTCGGCACCGGGTTGGGGCTGAGCATCGTCAAGAAAGCGGTGGAGGCGATCGGGGGCCGTATCTGGGTGGAGAGCGAGGCCGGCAAAGGCGCCGTGTTCTACGTATCGATTTTCAAGCGGCCTCAAGCGGTACCGACGGCGGAGGTTGTATGAACATGCATAATAATTTCGCGATTTTCAGGAATTCGCATGCGAATTCCAGAAAATCGCTCATGTTGGGAACGGCAAAGGCGCTCATACTGGGAACGGCTACGGCCCTGACGGCCCTCGCCGTCGCGTGGGCGCAGGTCACGCCCGGGCTCATCAACTTCCAAGGCCGGCTGACCGATTCCTCCAACAACCCCCTGAGCGGCAGCCATGACTTCATCTTCTCCCTGCACGGCACCGCGACCGGGGGCATCCCGGTCTGGACCGAGAGCCAGAGCGGCGTCTCCGTCTCCAACGGCGTCTTCGCCGTCCAGTTGGGCGCGGCGGCTCCTCTCACCCACGACCTCTTCACCGCCACCACGCTCTATCTTCAGATATCCGTCGACGGGGTCATGCTCAGCCCCAGGGAGCGCCTGGCCGGGGTGGCCTATGCCTTCAACACGGACCGTCTGCAGGGGTTCACCCCCGCGTATTTCGTCTCGACGGCCGCCGTGTCCCAGACCATCGCCGGAGCCAAGACCTTCACCGGCTCGCTGACGGTGCCCGTCCCCACCGTCTTCACCGGCCAGGGTTTCGATCCGGCCGGGACTCCGGGAGCCATCTATTACAATTCCGTCACCTCCAAGCTGAGGCTCTATAATGGAAGCGGCTTCGTGGACATCGCCAC
>CAYWAR010000035.1:12332-13338 GCA_964455765.1 uncultured Elusimicrobia bacterium | reverse complement strand
GCGAGGCCCTGCGCGCGATCTTCCAGGCCCAGGCGAGCACCCTGCTGGGCATCCTATTATCAGGGGTTTCGGGCCTTGACCAGGGCGATAGCCTCTCCGCCATCCACGACATCGCGTACCCGCCAGCCGGACTTCTCCAGGACGCGGCGAGGGAGTCTGCGCTGGATGGGGTCGTCGTCGGCCAGGATGAGGGTCGGCTGGGGGGGTGCGGTCATTGGGGACAGGGTGCGGATTGAGGAACTGATTTTAGCACAAGCTCCCGGAGAGCGCGCTATGACGGACGGCATACCACCACCTCTATACTCCAAAGTCTACCAAGTTCCCGGCGCCTCCCGGACGCGCCCTTGCATTTACCCGATCCGGAACCCATAGTATGCCAACCCCTCGGTCGTGTTCTATCCGGCCCCCCGGGGGGTGCGACGGTGCCGGTCAACATCTACGAAGCCTGGAATCAGCCGCTCAAGGAGATACTGATCGGCCTGACACGGCTATCGGTGAGCGAGCTTCGAGCCTTTCACCGAAAGAACCCGCCGCAGCCCGCCGCGCACTGGGATTTCAACGTTCACAGGATCGACTACATCGAGGTAGAGCGCGGCCTCCCCGACGAAGACGCGCCGGCCTTCATCGAGCACTACGCGATAGCCACGCCGGCCAAGGGCTGGAGGAGGCTCTTGGACGAGCCGCGCCCAGGGTGATAACGGGACCGATAGTTCGGGATGGAGTTGCTCGACAGCGCACTGGGGATGGACACCATATGGACACCAGGAGGCCCTCCGGCCCTTCCGGCCGGAAGGCAAAACGACAGCCGAACCGCGGCTGTCGTCGAGGAACTGCGCTAGAGAGCTGGAGCGGGCGAGCGGAATCGAACCGCCGTCTCTACCTTGGCAAGGTAGCATTCTACCATTGAACCACGCCCGCGTCGGGGAGCGTCCTATCAACGACCCACCGGATTCTACAAAATTCAAACCCCCGGGAAGAACTCATCCATGAATTACCTAAATGGCGG
>CAYWAR010000035.1:0-12322 GCA_964455765.1 uncultured Elusimicrobia bacterium | reverse complement strand
GCCTGCTTTAGCGGAGCGGTTGTATCTTTTCAGCGAGGAAGTGGCCTCCGGAGAGCCGGCTCATGTGCTCCCTCCAGACGCCTTCGACGTAGATCATCTCCCCCTGTTTAAGGCCCTTCCAGCGCTCGGATTCCTCCGCGTCGAGGTAGAGCACCTCGGTCTCATCGCGGGTGTCGACGTCGTGGCCGGAGATGCCGTAGCAGGTGAGCGTTCCCTTGGCCGCGGAGTTGCGCGCCACATACAGGGGGCCCACCACGGACCTCTTCGCCGGAGCCCCGCGCGGAGACTCCAGGAGCGTCCGCAGGGGGCGCGCCTCGGCGGGGAGGTCCCGGGAGCGCAAGCCGGAGGCCGCGAAGGCGGCCAGGACCAGGACCAAAGTGAGGAGGGACCAGGCGGCCGCCGGCTTCTTGCGCCGGGGCTTCAAGCCGACCCTTCCTCGACCGCCCGCTCGCCGAGGCACATCTCCTCGACGGGGGATTTGCACTTGAGGAAGGCCTCCACCACCACCGGGTCGAAGAGCCGGCCCGACTGGTCGAGCATGTAGCGGAAGGTCTCATCGAGCGTCCAGGCGCCCTTGTAGACGCGCCGCGTGGTCAGCGCGTCGAATACGTCGACGACGGAGACGATGCGCGCCTCCAGGGGGATCTCCTCGCCCTTGAGGCCGTGCGGATAGCCGGTCCCGTCCCAATGCTCGTGGTGCGCGAGCGCGATGTTGCGCGCGAGCTTGAGGAGGCGTGACTCGGCGCCCTCGAGCATGCGGGCGCCGTAGACCGGGTGCTTCTTCATCTCCTCGTATTCGTCCGGGGTGAGCTTGCCGGGCTTGAGGAGGATCGAGTCCGGGATCGCGACCTTGCCGATGTCGTGCAAGGGGCTCGCGTAGCGCAGGTCCTCGACCATGTCGTAGGAGAGCCCCAACTGGGCCGAGATGATGGCCGTGTACTTGGAGATGCGCCGCAGGTGCGCCGCGGTGTCGGTCTGGTCCCGGTATTCGGCGACCATGGCCAGGCGGTAGATGGTCTCCAGGTGCGACTTGCGCAGGTTCTCGTAGAGCCGGGCGTTCTCGATGGCCGAGGAGGCGATGGTGGCCAGGATGCGGAGGAAGCCCTCGTCCTCGTCGTTGAAGGGGCCCTTGTTCTTGTTGAGGACCTCGAAGACCCCGAGCGCCCTGCCGTCGCGGTCCTTGAGAGGGACGGCCAGCACGCTCTTGGTCTGGTAGCCGGTGAGGCGGTCGAGGTCCTGGGTGAAGCGGCGGTCCTTGTAGGCGTCGCGGATGTTGACCGCCGAGCCGGTCTTGGCCACGAAGCCCGCGATGCCCTGGCCCATGGGGATGCGCAGGACTTTCTCGCCCACGCCCAAGGCCACCTTGGTCCAGAGCTCGTTCTTGTCCGCGTCTACGACGAAGACCGAGCAGCGGTCGGCCCCCAGGATGTGGCGGACTTCCTCCGCGATGATGGTGAGCAGGCTGTCGATGCGCGTCTCGGTCGCGATCCTGCGGCCGAAACGGGCCAGAAGCATCTGCCTGCGTTCAAGATCTTGTCGTCTGCCCACGCCCTATCCGCCTTGCCCCTTGGGGCGCACCGTCTCCAACGCGACCGCGACGAGCTCCGACCAGTGTACCACCTTGGCTTCAGGATAGTATTTCTTCAACCCGCGCTCAAGCTGGAGGAGGCAGGAAGTCGAGGAAACCGCCACGGTGTCGGCTTGGGCCGCGGCGAGGGCCGCCGTCTTGCTCAGGAGCAGCTCCTCGGAGAGCTCCGGGTTGCGCACGGCGAAGAGACCCGCGCCGCCGCAGCAGGCGTCCCCTGCGGACGCGCAGGTCCTACGGGTCGCCGCGTCCAAGGTCTTCCTCGAGCGACCCCCGATCTCCTGGCCATGCCTGGCCCGGCAGGACTCCTGCATCGCGATCGTCCCATCGAGGACTCCCGAAGCGAGCTTCGCGGGAGGCACGCATTCGACGATATCCCGGACGGCGGCGGAGAAGCGCTCCGCGCGGAGGAGCCAAGCCGGGTCGGCGAGGAAGAGTTGAGGGTAGCTCTTAAGAAAAGAGACACACGAAGAACAGTCTCCGACCAGAGGAGAGCGGCTTCCCGCCGCCTCCCAGGGTTCGATGCGCGCGCGCGCCGGGGGGCGCGCGGACTCCAGAGAACCGTAATTGTAGCTGGCCAGGCCGCAGCAGCCCGCGTCCAGGAAGGCGCCGCGGCCCAGAACGCCGCGCAGGACCTTCAGCGTGGCCAAGCCCACCGCCGGGAAGAGGAAATCCGTCCCGCACGCGGCGAAGTACGACCAGGCCGTGCCCCCGGAGCCCGCCGGCTCCGCGTCCTTGCGCAAGCGCTCCCGAAGGAAGGCCTGGGGAGGGTTAAAGAACTTCCCCGCCTCCTCCAGTCCCCGCCAGCCCAGGAGCTTGAAGAGCCCCAGCTTCGAAGCCAAAGAGAACAGTCCCCAACGCTTCATCGCGAAAGCGGCCTTCAGCAAGGCGCGCAGCAGCTCCGGCCTCTTCACCAGGAGGAAGTCCGCGATCCGGGCCGACCGGCCGGGCTGCGACCCGGCGAGCAGGCGGCGGCCCTCCAAGACGAGGTCGGCGGTGGGCACATGCGCCGGGCAAGCCGTCTGGCAGGCGCCGCAGAGTAGGCAGGTGTCCAACGCCTCTTGGGCGCTCGCCGTGTCGGCCAGCTTGCCCTCGAGGAGGGAGCGCACGATCTGATTGCGTCCGCGCGGGGAGAAGGATTCCCTCGAGGTCGCCGCATAGGTGGGGCAGACTTGCTCGCAGTAGCCGCACCGGCTGCACTGGCTGACCGCGTCATGGTCGGAGCGCTCGCCCAGCGCGGTTCGCAGCCGGCCCAACGCCCCGGAGCTCACGATCCCACCCAGGGGTTCAGGAGGCCCTTGGGGTCGAAGGCCTCCTTGAGCCGCCTCTGCCAGGCGCCAAAGGCCGGGGGAAGCGCGCCGGCGACCGAATTGGGGACCTCGGGCCTCACCCGGGAGAGCTTGAGGGTGACATCCAGCATCACGGCCAGGCTCCCCCAGGAGCCCAGGAGGAGCCGGGGGACGTCGTAGCCCGCCACGTTCTTGACCACGCTCCCGCCCAACTCGGCCGTGGAGCCGTCGGCCAGGAGCACGCGCATGCCGAGGATGGCATCCCGCGCGCCCGGCCAAGGCCGGACGGCGAGCATCCCTCCGAGCGTTCCCACGGCCAGCGGCAGGGGGACATAGAAGCCCTCGGGCTCGAGCTTCGCCTTGAGGTCCGACATGCGGATGCCGCACTCGACGCTCACCACCAGGTCCTCGCGCTCGAGCCGGAGGATGGAGGAGAGGGGCCGGGTCGTGAGGGCCTCGGGGCCCTCCGCGGCCAGGACCTCGGCGGGGACCTTGCTGCGCGAACCGAAGACCGCGAAGGGGCGCCCTCGCGCGGCGCGCTCGCGCACCGCGTCGATGAGCGAGCGGGCGGGGTCCGAGAAGGGCCGGGGAGGCCTGAGCAGTCCCTCCTCCATCCGTTCCCCGGGCAGGGGGATGACTTTGTCCGGATTGGCCAAGCCTTCGGGGTCGATCGACCTCTTGATCCGGCTGAAGAGACCCAGCGTCTCCTCCGGGAAGAGCCAGGTCATGGCTTTGCGCTTCTCCAGGCCGATGCCGTGCTCCCCGGATAGGGACCCCCCCAATTCCACGCAGGCGCGCAAGATCTCCCGGCCGGCGCGCTGGACCCGGCCGGTCTGCTCCGCGTCGCGCTCATCGAAGATCATGTTAGGATGGAGGTTGCCGTCGCCCGCGTGGAAGAGCAGGCCCATCCGGGCCCCGTGGGCGGCGGCGGCCGCGCGGGCGCGGACGGCGGCTTCGGCCAGGCGGCTGCGGGGGACCACGCCGTCCTCGACCATGACGTTGGGCGCCAGCCTCGCCAGGGCCGCGTACGCGGCGCGGCGTCCCTCCCAGAGCCTGTCCCTCTCCGCCGAATCCTTGGCCGAGCGGAACTCCGTGACCCCGTGCGCGCGGCAGAGGCCCGACACCTTGTCGAGCTCCCGCCGCGAGGCGGGTTCCCCCGCCGGGCCCTCCAACTCGATGAGGAGCACCGCCTCGGCCCGCGGATAGCCCGCGGGCGCGAAGGCCTCGATGGACTCCACCGTGAGCCTGTCCATGGCCTCCAGCACGCGGGGCATAGTCCCCGAGGAGATGATCGCCCCGACGCAGGCCATGGCCGCCTCGATGGAGGGGAAGGCGGCCAGGAGCGTGAGGATGCCCTCCGGGACGGGCATGAGGTCGACGAGTATCTTGGTCACCGTGCCCAGAGTCCCCTCCGATCCGACCAGGAGGCTGAGCAGTTCCGGCCCCGCGTCCTCGCGCGAGAAGCGCTCGAGGGAGCCGTCGGGCATCACGGCTTCCAGCGCCCGGACATGGTTCGTGGTCACCCCGTACTTGAGGCAGCGCGGCCCCCCCGCGTTCTCCCCCACGTTGCCGCCGAGCGTGCACACGCGATAAGAGGCCGGGTCGGGGGCGTAGAAGAGGCCCCGGGGCCCGAGCCGCTCTTGGAGCTTTAAATTGACCACCCCGGGCTCGACTAAGGCCGTGCGCTCCCGCGTGTCCACGGTCAGGACGCGGTTCATGGCCGCCGTCGAGATCACCACGCCGCCGCGCAGGGGCACGCAGCTCCCGGCCAGGTTCGTCCCCGCTCCTCGGGCCAGGTAGGGGACCCGGTTATCGAGGCACCAGCGCACCGCGGCCTGCACCTGCGCGGCGTCTCGGGCGAGCACCACGGCCTCGGGCCGCTCCCGCTGAAGGGACCCATCGTAGGCGTAGGCGAGCAGGTCGGCTTCGCGAGTGAGGACGCGGCCCGGCAGGGCCCGGGAGAGGCCCGAGACGTCCCTCATCACGCCCGAGACGAAGTCGAGGGCATTCTTGGAACGGCTTTCACCCTTCCACCCTCCGGGGGGGCGGCGTGAAGGGGCCGGTGATGGTCGGCAGCCCCGGAGCCGGGACCGGGGCGGCGGAAGGTCCGGCCTGGGCCGCGGCTTCGGCTCCCGGCGGCGGCGCGGCGGGTACGGGGAGGGTGAAATAGAAGACCGAGCCCTTGCCGAGCTCGGAATCCACGCCGATCCCCCCGCCGTGCGCCTTGACGATCTCCTGGGCGATCTTGAGGCCCAGGCCGAAGCCGGCGCGGCGCATCTGCTGGGCGTTCTGGGCCTGGAAGAAACGCTCGAAGATGCGCGGGAGGTCCTCTTTGGATATCCCGATCCCGGTGTCGCGGACGCTGACGGTCACATAGGTCGGCCCGTTCTGTACGTGGAGATAGACGGCTCCCTTGTCCGAGGTGTACTGGATGGCGTTGGTGCAGAGGTTCTGGACCACCTGGCCGATGCGCAGGGGGTCGCCGTTGAACTTCGGCAGCCCCTCCGGGACCGAGACCTGGAAATTGATCTGCTTCTTGTCGGCCACCACCTGGATGCGCGAACGGACCTCGCCGATGACCTGCGCCAGGTCCATCTCCGCCATGTTGACGCGCAGCTTGCCCGATTCTATCGCGGCGAAATCCACCAGGTCCGAGACCAGGCCCTCGAGCGCCTTCGAGGAGGATTGGATGTGGGTGACGCACTTGAGCAGGTCGGCCTCCTTGATCTTCCAGGAGAGCAGTTCCGCGTAGCCGCGGATGGCGGTCAAGGGATTCTTGACGTCGTGGGCCACGGTGGCGAAGAACTTGGACTGGAACCCGGTCAATTGCTCGAGCGCCTGGTTGGACTCCTTGAGCTCGTCAAGGAGGCGGGCGTTCTCCAAGAGCAGGCGCCGGCGCTCGAGGGCGCGGGAGATGGAGAACTTGAGCCGGGAAGGCTCGATGGGCTTGAGCAGGCAGTCGTCTAAGCCCACCTCCACCACCTGGCTGACCCCCTGCAAGGCCGCCTCCAGAGGGTAGCGCTCGACCATGAGGATGATGCGCAGGTCGGGGTCCAGCTCGCGCATCTTCTGCGCCAGCTCGATGCCGGTGTGCTGGCCGAAGGCCACGGCAGCCATGACCGCGATGTGGAAGCGGTCGTTCTGCGCCATCTCCAGGGCCTCCTCGCCCTTCATGCTCGCCGAGACGTCGTAGCCGTCCGACATGAGGCTGGCCGTGACTTGGACCAGGGAGGGCTTGAAATTGTCCACGTAGAGCACGCGCCCCAGGTCGCGGGGGTCGGTCACCTGGCGCCCGAGAAGGAAGTCGGCCGACTGTCCGAAGAGGGGGCGCGGCAGGAACCCGGGATGCGAGCGCCGGAAGGCGCGCTCGACGGCGTGCACCGAGCCGATGCTGCTGACCGCGAACACCCGCACGTTGCGGATCTCCTGGCGCAGGCGCTGTTCCACGCTCTCGGCGTCGATGGCGTCCCCCTTCCAGAGGACGATGACCGAGGTGGAGCCCGCCTGCTGGGGCAGGGGCGTCACATCGCCCTTTTCCTCCTTGCCGATGAGCCGCGAGAAGATCCCGGTCTTCCCGGGCTTCTCCGCCTGGGGCAGGGGCTTGGCCTGCAGCCTGAAGAGGTCCGAGATGCCCACCGTGGACTCGCTGAGCATGGCCTGCTGGCCGATGGACTGCAGCCGCGCCTGCAGCATGCCGGTCAAAAAGAGGGTCTGGTCGGCCAGGAAGACCATGGGCGTGCCGGCCAGGCTGCGCAGGCCCTCGAGCACGGCCTGGTCCATGGGCCAGCGCAGGCGGGTCACGGGCTCGATGGAGGCGGCCGGATTGGCCGCGTGCTGGGGCTCGAGGAGGATGAGCTTGGGCGCCCCCGGCTCCAGGTGGAGCGTTATGAGCTGGCGCTTCTCCTGCTCGCGCAGGGCCTGGGAGTCGGCCACCACGCCGGCAAGCTCCGTGTCCTCCTTCTGCCAGAGCCTGCGGGAATCCTGGACCGAGGAGACGGCGTCGAGGAGCGATTGTCGGATCTCGCAGGTCTTGGAGAATCCCTCGGCGAGGGCCTTGTCGGAGGTGATGAGGATGATGCGTGGTTTCATGTCAGCGCCCCCCCCGCGGGGGGGTGCTTCCGTCGGGGGGCCCGTGCCGTTTGATCGAGAGCCTCATTTATAGCTCGGCTCCAATCTCGCCGTAAAATGGCTCAGCACTTCAGAGGCGGAGAGGAGCTCCAGCCCCCTGATCTCCCCGGCCCGGCGCGCCACGTCATCGAAGACCTCGATGACGTAGTCGATGTGGCTCTGCGTGTAGACGCGCCGGGGGACGGCCAGGCGCAAGAGCTCCATGCGCGCGGGCTCGAAGGTCCCGTTGCGCCGCCGTCCGAACATGAGCGAGCCGATCTCGACGGAGCGGATGCCGGCCGCGCGGTAGAGCTCGCAGGCCAGGGCCTGGGCGGGGTAGCGCTCCGGCGGGATGTGGCGCAGGAGGCGCTTGGCGTCCACGTACACGCCGTGCCCGCCCGGCGGCTCGATGATGGGCACGCCGGCGCGGCGGAGCCCCTCGGCCAGGTACTCGATGGAGCGGATGCGGTAGTGGAGATACTCCTCGTCAAGTATCTCCCGCAGGCCGACGGCCATGGCTTCCAGGTCGCGCCCGGCCAGTCCCCCGTAGGTCGAGAAGCCCTCCCCGATGATGAGGACCTCCCGAGCGCGGCGGGCGAGGTCCTTGTCCTGCAGGGCCAAAAATCCGCCCATGTTCACCAGGGCGTCTTTCTTGGCGCTCATCATGCAGCCGGAGGCGTAGGAGAACATCTCATGGGCGATGTCCGCGGCCGAACGCGTGGAATAGCCTTTCTCCCGCTTCTTGATGAGATAGGCGTTCTCGGCGAAGCGGGCGCAGTCGAGGAAGAGGGGGATCTTGTAATGGCGGCAGATCTCGGAGGCCTCGCGCAGGTTCTTCATCGACACCGGCTGTCCGCCCAGGGAATTATTGGTCACCGTCATGATGAAGAGGGGGATCGTCTCCGGCCCCAACTCCTGGATCTTGGCCTCCAGCGCCTTGAGGTCGACGTTCCCCTTGAAGGGCTCGCTGCGGGCGAACTCCAGGGCCGAGGGCACGGGCAGGTCCACGGCGCTCGCCCCGGACACCTCCACGTTGGCCCGCGTGGTGTCGAAATGGGAGTTAGAGAGGAAGGTCTTCCCGGGGCCGCCGACGATGGAGAAGAGGATGCGCTCCGCGGCGCGGCCCTGGTGCACCGGGATCACCTCGCGCATGCCCGTCAGCTCGCGCACCGCGCGCTCGAAGACGAAGAAGCTCTTGGCTCCGGCGTAGGACTCGTCGCCCCGCATCAGGCCCGCCCACTGCTCCGCGGACATGGCCGAGGTCCCGGAATCGGTGAGGAGATCGATGAGGACTTTCTCCGCCGGCACGTTGAAGAGGTTGTAGCCGGCCTCCTTTAGGATGGACTCGCGCTCCGCGCTCGTCGTAAACCCCAACGGCTCGACGCACTTGATGCGGAAGGGTTCGATGATGGTCTTCCAGGGCCAGTCCATGGTCGCGATTTCCGGCTTATTTCCCAAGAAAATAGGCCGCAAATCGCCATTTTCTTGGGGCAGATACGAGGTAATTCAAAGATTAACTAGCTAAAGCTCCCCTGTCAACGGCAAAATGGTCACATGGGGCCAAACCCGCGACAAACGCTTCGCGTTTCTCGCGGGTTTGGGTGATTGGAAAACGAGCGACGCCTCTTCAGCCCGCGCATTCCCGGCAGGGGCATTCCCTTCTTAGATACTCGAAGGAGTATATCCCCGTCGAATGCCCATCCGAGAAGAGGAGCGTCAACGCGTAGTTCCCCACGAGCTCGGCCCGGGTCGCCTTGAGGTCCACGGGCACCGAGTCCGGGTCCAGGAGCCTTCTCCCCGTGTGCTCATCCCGGCACTGGGCGCACGGGCAGCGCTGGCGCAGGAGGCGGAAGGTGAATTCGCTCCGATGGCCGTCCTCCCAGAACAGGCGCAGGGCTTCATCCTCCACCTTCTCGATCTTCCTGGGCGACGCGTTCATTTTCCCCCCTTGGATTGAAGTGTAACAACGCGCCCGGAGCAGGTCAAGCGGTCATTTCAGCTCGCCCCTGGGACGAGCGTCCTCCCGCGGGGAGGACGCTATTAGGCCCAACGCTCCTTGGGCCCTCTGCCTCGGCCTCGTTGGGCCCTTGGCACCTGTGAGCGCCGGCCCGCTCAGGCTATCCTCAGGGTGGGTGGATATGACCTCCTACAAGAAGGCAACGGCCCTCTCGCTGGTCGCCTCGCTCCTCTTAGAGGGGCCGCTATCCGCCCAGGTCGCGCGCACCGTCCTCCTCCCTTCCGGCGGCGCCGGCGTACCCGCGGTGGCTCCGGGAAGCATCACCCAGCCGGTCTTCGGCGGGCCCCTGGGGCCCGCCAAGCTCTCAGCCGGCACCTTCCTTCCCCCGGCCTCCCTTCACGCTCCCGGCTTCAGGCCGGAAGCCGAGGGCGCCGCGACCGCTCCAGGAGCCTCTCTCGCCTTGCCTTCCTCCGCCATCCGGGCGGCTAGGGCCGCTGTCCCGGCTTCGGAAAAAGGCCCGGGCACGTCTTCGATCCAAGAGGAGGTTTCCTTATCCCGGCAAATGGAACCGGCGTCCCTCGGCAAAGCCGAGGGGACGCGGCTTGCCCCGGCGACGCTGCGCGAGCGTCTCATCCATGCCGCCGCCGCCATCGCGCAGAACCCGGTCTCGCGCGCCTTCTTCCCCGGCCTCTCCCGCCTGGGCGCCAGGATCGAGGACGCATCGAGAACGGAGGACCCCTCCCTTCAGAAGACCCGGGCGGAGTCCCATTTCGGACTCAAGGCCTTCGGCTCGGACGCGGAGACCGAAGGCGACGCCGAGGCTTCCGGAACGCGGGTCAAGACCGGCCCAGCCCAGTCCCCCTCCGCCGAAGCGGGAACGGAGGGCTGGCGCAACGACGGCAAGCCGGGCGACTATCCGGTCCGCCAGATCCCCTTCAATGGAAAGACTCTCCCCTCCACGGCGTTCAGGCCGGACTCGGACATCGAGCCCCTTCTCGTCGAGGCCATCGACGCGGCGAAGAAGGACATCCGCATCGCCCTGCACGAGTTCAAGTCTCATCAGATCCTGCGCGCCCTGCGCCGGGCGCGCAAGCGCGGCGTGAGCGTCTCCATCCTCATCGATTTCGAGAACTCCTTCCCCGTAAAGGAGGGCAGGACGCGAAATTTCCCGGCGCGCAGGGACGTCCAGCTCCAGCTCCTGGTCAACGAGGGCTTCGACGTCTCCGTCCTCGACGGGCTCCGGCGCTACGGCATCCAGCACAGCCGCTTCGCCCTATTCGACGGGAAGCTCGCCTCCTTCGGCTCCTTCCGCTGGGTCGCGGACTCGGAAGCCAACGAATTTGACACAGCCAACTTCACCGACGACGCCCGCCAAGTCGAGGGGCTCTCCCGCTTCTGGGAGTACATGAAGGGCTTGAGCGCGCCCTTCGCCCAGGGGAAGGCCAAGGCTTGGCCCAAGGACGCCCCGCCCCCGCCCTCCGACGACTCCCTTCCCATCCGGCATGGGAACACGCGCCTCCCGGCGTATTTCTTCTCCCCCGGCGGCGCGGGCGAGGAGTGGGTGGTCAAGGCCATCGAGTCGGCCCGGACGAGCGTGGACGCCGCCATGTTCACTTTCCGCTCCACCCGCATCGCCGAGGCGCTCCTGGCCGCCAAGAAGCGCGGGGTGGAGGTGCGCGTGCTCTTCGACCGCTCGCAGTCCTCGCGCGAGTACATGAAGCCTTTCGCGGATTGGCTGGCCCACAACGGCATCCCGGTCAAGACCCTCGCGGGCCCGGACGCCTCGGACAAGGAGGATCCGGGCAAGAACCACGCCGAGTTCATGGTCGTCGACAACGAGCTGGTGCAGACCGGGTCCATGAACTGGACCAAGAACGCATCGCTCATGAACTTCGAGAGCGGCCATTTCCTAGACGATGCCAAGGACGCCGCGGCCTACGCCGCGTTCTTCGAGGACCTCTTCGCCAGCCGCAAGGCCAAGCGCCTGGTCCCGGCCAAGGCTCCCGCCCTGCCCGGCGACGAGGAACTCAAGGAGGAGCTCCTCAAGGACCCCGCCCCCATCCCGCCGGACCCGGTGCGGCCCAAGCTCCCCGCGGTGGGAAGCGTCGACCTCAACGGACAGGCCCTGCCCTCCGCCGCGGTGCGGCCCGAGACCTCGGTCTCCGAGCTCCTGGTCAAGGCCATCGACGCCTCCAAGAAGACCATCCATCTCGCCCTCTATGAGTTCACCCTGCAGGATGTCTTGGAGGCGCTCCTGCGCGCCAAGGAGCGCGGAGTCGAGGTGAAGATACTCATGGACTTCTCCCACGTCTTTCCCCGCGGCAAGGACCCCGACGGCAAGCCCCAGGCGCGTAAGGAGCAAATCCAGGCCCTCCTGGACGCGGGCTTCGACCTGCGCGTGCTCAAGGGCGCGGCCAAGCAGGGCACCATGCACAACAAGTTCGCGGTCTTCGACGGCAAAGTCGTGGAGTTCGGCTCCTTCAACTGGGCCCTGACAGCGGAGAAGGACCATTTCGAGAACGTGATCTTCAGCGGCGAGGCCGAGCGCGTCTCCTTCTACATGAAGTACTGGGACTGGATGCGCTCCGCCTCGGCGGAGGCCGCCAAGGCCGAGGAGTTCGACTGGGCCAAGGCCCGGCCGGGACCGGCGCCGGTGGACGGCGATCAAGCCGTCGAGCACAACGGCAAGCGCTTCCCCCGCCAGGCGTTCTCCCCCGAGGGCGGCATCGAGGAGGCCGTGATCCGGGCCATCGAGGCGGCCCGGGCCACCGTCGACATCGCCATGTTCAGCTTCTACTCCCAGCCCATCGCCGAGGCCCTGCTCACGGCCAAGGAGCGCGGAGTCGTCGTCCGCCTGGTGCTCGATTACTCCCAGTCGCGCATCATGAAGCTCGACGAATGGTTCTCCTACCACGGCATCGAGGTCAAGCTCCTGGCCGGGCCCGACGAGCACGGACCCTCGATGTTCGAGAAGAACCACAACAAGTTCATGATCGTCGACGGCGAGCTTCTGGAGACGGGCTCCTTCAACTATACGGGCAACGCCGAGGAGAACAACTACGAGAACGCCAATTTCATCAAGGACGCCCTGACCGTCGCCTTCTTCAACGCGTTCTTCCAGCTCCTCCACCAGGCGGGGTGGAAGGCGCCCAAGCCCACGACGCCGCCCTCGCCCAAGTGGGCCGACCCCAAGACCTTCTTCGCCCAGTCCGTCCCCGAAGCCTAAGAACCGGCGAATTCGAGACGCCGAGTGAGCCGCCGCGCCGGGTATACGGCGTCACGACCCCATCGGGTCCCCCCAAGCTCATCACATACCCCGACGGCAAGTCACTAGTGCTCCGACCGGATAATTATGCGCGATTTGGAGGCCCGAGCCTGAGTCGG